>NZ_JBEZJZ010000009.1:0-148952 GCF_040651455.1 Streptomyces sp. NPDC048483 | reverse complement strand
GATCCTCATCGTCGGCATCGGAATCGAACTGCTGATCTTCGCGCCGATCGAGCGGCGGGTACTGCGCAGCCGCGGCCTCCTCGTCAAGAGCTGAACCATGAACGCACGCCCCACTCTCCTCGTCATCGCCCACGGCAGCCGCGACCCGCGGCACGCGGCGACCGTCTCCGCACTCTGCGCGCGGGTGCGGGCGCTGCGGCCGGGGCTGCTGGTCGAGGTCGGCTACCTCGACTTTCACGCGCCCAGCGTGCCCCGGGTGCTGGAGCGCCTCTCGGCCGAGGGAGTGCGGGATGTGGTGGCGTTGCCTCTTCTCCTCACTCGCGCCTTCCACGCGAAGTCCGATATCCCGGCGGTGCTGCGGGAGGCCACGCTGCGGCTGCCTCTGCTGACCGTCCATCAGGCCGAGGTACTCGGCCCCTCTGCCCTCCTGACCGCCGCGCTGGAGCGGCGGCTGGAGGAGGCCGGGCTGGGGCCCGGCGACCGCCGCTCGACCGGGGTCGTCCTGGCCTCGGCGGGCTCCAGTGACCCGGAGGCGATCGCAGTGATCGCTGAAATCGCGCGGGAGTGGCGGCGCACCGCCAACTGGTGTGCCGTGCGACCTGCGTTCGCCTCCGCTGCTTCTCCCGCTACGGGGGTCCCCCGTACCTCGGACGCCGTGCGGGCGCTACGGGCCGAGGGTGTCGGCCGGGTGGCCGTCGCCCCGTACGTCATCGCGCCCGGGTTCCTCCCGGACCGCATCGCCGCCGGGGCCCGCGAGGCCGGCGCGGACATCCTCGCCCCGGTGCTCGGCCCCGCCCCCGAGCTGGCCCGGCTCCTGCTCCGCCGCTACGACCAGGCGGCCGCGAGCGGCGTCCGGCAGGAGCTGACGGCGCTGAGCGCCTGATGTGAGCCGTGCGGCCGGCACCTGCCGCGGGACGGCGGTTCATACGGCTGCTGCCACGGACGCCGCGCCCGGCCGGAAGTCGGCGCGGCCTTTCTCGTAGACCGTCAGACCGCGCGCCAGGTGGAGCGGCACCAGCAGCAGCTCCACGATGAGGGCCTTCCAGGCGTAGACCAGGTTGACGGCCTTGGTCGCGTAGACGCACGGGATGTTCAACAGGACGCCGGGGAGCGGGAGTTTGCGGCGGCGTGCGGCATAGATCAGTGGTGGCGTCGTCAGCACCAGCTCGGCGCCGGCCCACCAGGCGAAGGTCGCCGCCGGCGGCTGATCGGTCGTCGCGGCGACCACGAAAGGCGTGGCCCACCAGAGGGGCGCGGTGAGAATCTCGAGCAGGGCGAGCAGCACCCAGACCGCCAGCACGGGTTTGTGGACGATCAGCCGCCCGAGATGCAGCCGGACGTTCTGGCAGAAGCCGGCCATCCAGCGCCAGACCTGCTTGCGCAGATAGGTGAGGTCTTCCGGGTCGGCGGCCAGGGCGACCGCGTCGGCGACATAGACCGCGCGCCGGCCCGCGATCTGCTGCGACCACGTGTAGTCCATGTCCTCGACGATGGTCCGCTCGGGGAATCCGCCGAAGGCCACCAGATCGTCCCGCCGGAAGACGGAACAGCAGCCCGAGCACACCATGGGGCTGTTGGCGCGGGCCTGGATGGGCCGGTGCCAGTGGAAGCCGAAGAGATACTCGGTCGACCGGCCGCGCTCCCACAGCGTGCGGGTGTGCCGGGTGCGGACCGTGCCCGCCGCGACCGAGACGCGAGGGTCGTCGAAGACGGGGAGGACGGTCTCGATGTAGTCGGGAGCGAGAACGGTGTCCGCGTCGACCGCCAGCACCAGGTCGGTGGTGCAGTGCGGCAGCGCGTAATTCTGCGCCTTGGCCTTGCTTCCGAGGTTGCGCGGCGGCCGGAGAACGATCACGCCGTGTGATGCGGCCAGCTCTCCCGTACGGTCCGTGGACGCATCGTCCACGACCAGGATCCGGTCAGGCGTGACCGTTTGGCACGCGAGCGATTCCAGCGTGGCCGGCAGCCCCTCCTCCTCGTTGTGAGCTGGGACGATGACGGTGATGGTGTGCATGCTGAGCTCCCCCTGTCCTACGGATGGCGCCGGCGACGACGACGGCCAGGCCGATCGCGCCGTAGACGATGGTGCTGATGCCGATGAACGGCAGTCCTCCGTGCATGTCACCGACCGTAGCGGGAGGGGGCGTTGAGCGTTTTCCGGAGGGCGCCTCCTGTGGATAACTGCCGCAGGCCGACACCCCGCACGCCTCGCATCCCCCGCACAGAAAACCGCCGGCCGTCGCGCCCCGTGGGGGAGAGCGCGACGGCCGGCGGACAGAGCCGGGAGTGTGGTTACTCGACGACCTTCAGGAGCTTGTTGGGCGTGCCCTCGCTCGGGTTGCTGATCTTGTCGGGGGTGGCACCGTCGGTCAGCGCCTTCTCGACGTCGGCCGGCTTGGCGTCCTGGTGACCGGCCAGGTAGACCGCGGCGGCACCGACGACGTGCGGGGTCGCCATGGACGTACCGGAGATGGTCTTCGTCGCGTCGTCGCTGTCGTTCCAGTCCGAGGTGATGTCGGAGCCGGGAGCGTAAAGGTCGACCACGCTGCCGAAGTTGGAGAAGTCGGACTGCTCGTCCTTGTTGGTGCTGGAGGCCACCGTGATGGCTTCCTTCACGCGCGCCGGGGAGCCCTGGCCCGCGTCGGTGGACTCGTTGCCCGCCGCGACACCGAAGGTGACACCGGACTCGATGGCCTTCTTCACGGCCGCGTCCAGCGCCTCGTCCGCGCCGCCGCCGAGCGACATGTTGGCGACCGACGGGCCCTTGTGGTTCTTGGTGACCCAGTCGATGCCCGCGACGACCTGCTCGGTGGTGCCGGAGCCCTCGCCGTCCAGGACCTTGACGCCCACGATCTTGGCCTTCTTGGCGACGCCGTGCGCCTCACCGGCGATGGTGCCCGAGACATGGGTGCCGTGGCCGTTGTCGTCCTCGGCCTTGTCGCTGCCGTCGATGGCGTTGAAGCCGTACGACGCGCGGCCGCCGAAGTCCTTGTGGCTGATGTGGACACCGGTGTCGATGACGTAGGCGGTGACGCCCTCACCCGCGCTGTCGGGGTAGTTGTACTTCTTGTCGCCCTCGGTGTCCGCCTGGTCGATGCGGTCCAGGCCCCACGACGGCGGGTTGTCCTGGGTGCCGTCGATGTGGAACTTCTTGTTCTGCACGACCTTGTCGACGGCCGGGTCGGCGGCGAGGCGCTTGGCCTCCTCCTCGTTCAGACCGGTCGTCGAGAAGCCGTCGACGGAGGAGTAGTTCCGCTTGACCTTGCCGCCGTACTTGGAGGCGAGGTCGCCGGTCGCGGTGGTCCGGACCGACTTCTTCATCATGACGATGTAGCTGCCGTTCACGGCGCCCTTGGCCTCGGCGCCGTAGATCTTGCCCTCGGCGGGAGCGCTCGAAGCGCCGGCGGTGACCGCAGTGACGGCGGCGATACCAGTGGCGGCAACTGCGGCGGTTATCGCCGTGATGAGCCGCTTCTTGCTGGAACGCTTGTGATCCATTGCGAGGGTTCTCCTCGTTCGTGGTGTGGGGGGAAAGCGTTGCGCAATAGCCCGACGAGACCGGAAGATCTCCGTCGGGCTGGCTCGAAACCCTGTCGGATTGACGGGTCCAATTCAAGGGCAGCCCGGCCGTGTGAGATAGGCAACAACTCTTTATAAAGACGTAAGTTCACAGAACCGGTCAAAAAGAGCCCCGTAGTTGAAGGGGAGTGACTCAACTCTGTTTACGTTGACGCAATGCAGGTGTAATAGAGGGCGCGGACGCCGTCGCGCAGCGCACGATCTCTTGCCGGGGTGTGGCAGGCTCGCGCCCCGCAAGATGCGTGTCCGGCCGCCAGGCCGCCGAACGCCCCGGCCTCACCTCTGGTAGCGAGCCAGCACCAAGTTGCCGTCCTCGACGAGGCGTCGGCGCAGGGCATCCAGGCCGATCGCGCCGCTGTAGTACTCCTGCAGACCGGGCGTGGCGATCTTGTCCTTCCACTCGGGGTAGCCGCGTACGGACTGGGCCGGGGCCGAGCGCAGGGCGTCCGCCAGTGCCGTGCCGGTGGCCCAGTCGTATGCAGTCGCCCGTAGCGCGGGGTCCTTGAGGGCCTGCCGGCCGGTCGGCAGCAGCCAGTCGCCCAGAGCGAGACGGACCATGTTCGGCGGGCGCAGCAGGAAGTCGATGAAGGCCATCGCCTCCTCCTTGTACGGGCAGTCCTCGGCCACCGACAGGGTCTGCGGGCTCACGCCCTGGTTCAGCGTGGTGCCCTTGGGCGCGGGCAGCACCGTCCACTCGAAGCCGTTGGGGGCCTGCTGGACGATCTGCTGGCGGTAGGAGAACCCGAGCGGCACCATCGCGTACCGCCCGGCGAAGAAGCCCGGCAGAGTGTCCGAGCCGCCCATGCCCAGGGTCGAACGGGAGGCGGTGCGGTCGGCGTTGACCTGGTCGTGGACGGTGCGCGGCACCACCTGGTCGACGGCGTCGAAGCGGACCTCCACCTTGCCGTCGGGGTGGCGGTGGAAGACCTGGCCGCCGGTGGAAAGGGCGAGGTTGAGGGTGGCGGAGACCGGTTCCTTCAGCGGCCAGGCGACGCCGTAGGTGCCGCCATGGGTCATCTGCTGGGCGGCGTCCGCGAACTCCTCCCAGGTCCAGGGGTGTTCGGGGGCGGGAATCCGGACGCCGGAGCGGTGCAGTTTCGTACGGTTGGCGATCAGCACCCGCGGTTCCTGGAGGAACGGGACGCCGTAGATCCGGCCGCCGAAGGTGCCCGCTTCCCAGCTCTGCTGCGGGATGTCCGCCTTGAGGCGGGGCGGCAACAAGGCGGTGAGGTCGGCGAGATCGCCGCCGTAGGCGAAGTCGGCGAGATCGTCGGTGGCGTCATGGATGATGTCCGGCGCCTCGCCGCCCTCGAAAGAGGTGAGCAACTGGTCGTGGACGGTGGCCCAGGCGCCCTGGACGTAGCGCACCTGGACGTCGGGGTGTTGCCGGTTCCACTCGGCGACCAGGTGCCGGTTGGCCTTGAGGGAGTCCTGCTGCCAGGCCAGGGACTGGAAGCGCAGGGTGATCCGGCCGTCGGCGCCGCGCCGGCGCCGGTCCTCGGAACAGCCGGGCAGCAGGGCCGCGGCGGGCAGCGCGGCCGCGGCCGCGAGGAGCCCCCGGCGGTTCAAGCGCGGGCCGGGCCGCGGCGGAGCGTTCTCGTCGGGCATCAGCTCTTCACCGCCCCGGCGAGCATCCCGCCCGTGATGCGCCGCTGGATGACGGCGAACAGCAGCAGGCTCGGGAGGGTGGCGAGCAGCGCGGCGGCGGCGAGCGGGCCGAGGTCGGCGACGCCCTCCGTCCCGATGAAGTGGGTCAGCACGACCGGCAGCGTCTGTTTCTCGGGAGACTTGAGCAGGACCAGGGCGAAGAAGAACTCGTTCCAGGCGGTGATGAAGGCGAACAGCGCGGTGGCGACGATGCCGGGCGCGAGCAGCGGCGCGGTGACCGAGACGAGGGTACGTATCCGGCCCGCGCCGTCGACGGCCGCGGCCTCCTCCAACTCGGGCGGTACGGCGCGGACATAGCCGGTCAGCATCCACAGGGCGAACGGCAGCGACCACACCACATAGACCATGATCAGGCCCGTCCGGGCGTCCACCAGGTGGAGGCCCTTCAGGATCAGGAACAGCGGGATGATCACCAGGACCAGGGGAAACGCCTGGCTGATGACGACCCAGCCGGTGGCCGCCCGGGCGAGGCGGCCCCGGGAGCGGGCCAGGACGTACGCCATCGGGGTCGCCAGCACGATCGCGATCACCGCGGAGACCGCCGCGGCGAGCAGGCTGTTGCCCGCGGCCGCCAGCAGCGGCTGCTGGTCGAACGCCTGCCGGAAGTTGTCCAGGGTGGGCGCCTCGGGGATCCAGGTGGGGTGGATGCTGCCCAGTTCGCGCGGCGGCTTGAAGGCGGTGGAGATCAGCCAGAGGAAGGGGAAGGCGAGGAAGACAAGGTAGGCGAGGAGGGCGGCGTACTGACCGGTGCGGGTGGCGGTGCGCCGCGCGGTCGGGCGGCGGGTCGTACGGCGCGGTCGGCCCCCTCGGCTCGGTTGACTCGCTGGGCTCACTCGGCTCGCTTGGCTCATGAGTCCTTGTCCCCCTTCAGCCGGCCCGCCAGATAGACGGCCAGCAGGACCGAGATCACCGCGACCATCGCCAGTCCCATGGCGGCGGCGTATCCGAACTGCCCGTAGCGGAAGGCCTCTTCGTAGGCGAAGAGCATCGGCAGCCGGGTCCGGCCGCCGGGGCCGCCGTCGGTCAGCACGAAGACCAGGGCGAAGGAGTTGAAGTTCCAGATGAAGTTGAGGGCGGTGACGGCGAGTGCGACGGGCCTGATGGCGGGCCAGGTGACCGTACGGAAGCGGCGCCAGGCGCCCGCGCCGTCCATGGCCGCCGCCTCGTGCAGCTCCTTGGGGACGTTCTGCAGTCCGGCCAGGAGGGAGACGGTGGTCTGCGGCATGCCCGCCCAGACGCCGACGACGATGACCGCGGGCAGGGCCGTGGCCAGACCGCTCAGCCAGTCCTGGCCGTCGCCGGACCCGGACAGGCCAAGACCCCGCAGCGTCTCGTTCAGCACGCCGGCATCCGGGTGGTAGACCAGCCGCCACATGATGCCGACGACGACCTCCGGCATCGCCCACGGGATGATCGCCAGCGCTCGGGCGAGCCAGCGCAGCCGGAGGTCCAGATGGAGCAGCAGGGCCAGGCCCAGGGCGAGGAAGAACTGCGGGACGGTGACGCCCACGGCCCACACCAGGCCGATGCGGAAGGAATCCCAGAAGAGAGTGTCCTGGAACAGGTCGGTGAAGTTCAGCGCACCCACAAAGCCGGTGGCCTGCGTCCGGCCCGACTGGGCGTCGGTGAACGCCAGCCCGATGCCGTACAGCAGGGGGCCGACGCTCAGCACCAGGATCGGGATCAGCGCGGGCAGGACCAGGAACCAGGCGCCGTGGTCGCGCCGGAGCCCGGCGGCGCGGCCCGGCGGCGCGACGGTGGACCGCCGTGGCGCGGTCGCGAGGGTCATGGCAGCGGCTCCTCGCCCTGATTTCCCGCCGTCGGCACAGCTGCCATCGCACGCCACCTCTCCCCCGTTGTTCGCGCCGTCATCGTCGTGACGGCCGCCACCGCAGTCAAGGTCCCGGCCGGATTCCTTGAAGGATCTCCCCACCTGGGGCGCTTCGGGACCTGCGACACTGTTGGCGATCACGCACCGCAGGAGGCATCCCGATGACCGAATCGCGCCCCGGCGCCTTCACAGAGGCGCGCGCCCGGGACGTCCTGGCCGCGGCCGGGCATCCCGACGCGGCGGCGGACGTCCGGCTGCTCTCGCTCGGCGAGAACGCCGTCTTCGCCCTCGGCGAGCGCGGTCCGGTCGTACGGGTGGGCCGCAGCGCCGAGCTCCTCGAGCGCGCCGAGCGGGAACTGGGCGTGGCCCAGTGGCTGGAGGCGGCGGGGGTGCCGGCCGTACGGGCCGCCGAGCCCCGGGCCTCCCTGGTCGAGGGGCATCCCGTGACGTACTGGCAGCGGCTCCCGCAGGCCGACCGCCCCGCCGGGCCGGGCGATCTCGCCGAGCTGCTGAAGGTGGTCCATGCACTGCCGGAACCGCCGTTCGCCCTCCCCCGCCGCGAACTCCTCGACGGCGTCGAGCGCTGGCTGCGGCTGGCGGGCGATGCCGTATCGGCGCAGGACGCGGAGTATCTGCGCGGGCGGCGGGATGCGTTCGCGGCCGCCGCGTCGGCGCTCGAGCCGCATCTGCGCCGCGGCGCCATCCATGGCGATGCGCTGCCGCGTAACGTCCATGTCGGGCCCGACGGACCGGTGCTGGTCGACCTCGAAACCTTCTCCTCCGATCTGCGCGAACACGACCTGGTGGTGATGGCGCTGAGCCGGGACCGCTACGGGCTGGACCCGGACGCATACGACACCTTTGCGGCGGTGTACGGCTGGGACGTACGGGACTGGGCGGGCTGCGCCGTGCTGCGCGGGGCGCGGGAGACGGCGAGCTGCGCCTGGGTCTCCCAGCACGCGCCCGGCAATCCGGCCGCACTCAAGGAATTCCGCCGGCGGATCGCGTCACTGCGCGAGAAGGACGCGACGGTGCGGTGGTATCCCTTCTGACGGCACCCCCTCTGACGGCACCCCTTCTGACGGCGTCCGTCTGACGACACCCCTTCTGTCGCCGGCGCGGCGGGGCCCGGCTCCGGCGTCCCTCAGGCCTGGTACGGAATGAGCGGCCAGGCCGGTTCGACTATCGCCCGCGGGTCGCCGGAGCGCCGCAAGTACGCCTGGAACGAGGCGGCCTGTGCGGCGGCGGCCTCCTCCTGGAGGGCATGCAGGGCGCGCGGCGAAGGGATGGCAACGGCCGGGTACGTCTCCCCGATGCGCCGGGCGACGCCGGCCGCGGCGGCCGCGTCGGCGCCCGCCTCGTGCGC
This sequence comes from Streptomyces sp. NPDC048483, assembly GCF_040651455.1. Classification (NCBI taxonomy): domain Bacteria; kingdom Bacillati; phylum Actinomycetota; class Actinomycetes; order Kitasatosporales; family Streptomycetaceae; genus Streptomyces; species Streptomyces sp. NPDC048483. Next base: position 140,508 of record NZ_JBEZJZ010000009.1, on the reverse strand, counting down.
GCCGTCCAACCGCACGCCGTAATGGCCGCAGAGCGCCTGCAGGGCACGCCTGCCCTTGCGGTAGCGGTCCACATGCTTGTCCAGCACGAGAGGATCGATGACCGGTGCGGGGGCATGTCCGAGGCGGTCCGTCAGCGTCCGTACGCCGTACCGCCGGCACTCGCGGTCCAGCAGCGAGAGGTCGTAGCGGGCGTTCATCACCACCAGTGGGATGTCCGCGCGCAGGGCCTCGGCCAGCGCCTCGGTGATCTCCTCTATCGCCTGGGCCGGCGGCCGGCCGTGCTCTTGGACATAGGCGGTCGTCATGCCATGAATGTCCGCTGCCTCATCGGGGATCGGGATGCCCGGATCGATGAGCCAGGACTCCTTTCCGGCCACGTTTCCGTCCCCCTCCAGCCGGATCAGCGCGGCGGTGACGATGCGGTCGTGCTCCACGTCGGTGCCCGTGGTCTCCAGGTCGAAGCTGACCAACAGCTCCTGATGCCAGCTCATGCCGAAACCTCGCTTCGCTCGGCCTCGCACTCGCTCGGCGCGCACCTCTCTCTGACTCCCTCGCTACGCTCACTCATGCCGAAACCTCGCTTCGCCCGGCCTCGCACTCGCTCGGCGCGCACCTCTTCTTGACACGCTCGCTCATGCGGCGGCCCCTCCTTCGGTGGTACTTCCCCCGTTGCCGATTCACTCTCGCACGCACCACTGACAATCCCCCGGCCGCCCGTCGCAGCAGCCCCCGCCGCCCGCCCGCCGCGCCTACCCTGAGCGCATGGACCTACGGCTGGCAGGACAGGGCGCGCTGGTGACGGGCGGCAGTTCCGGCATCGGGGCGGCGATCGCCGGGACGCTGGCGGAGGAAGGGTGCGCCGTCCTCGTCCACGGGCGGGACGCGGGCGCCGCCACGGCGGTCGCCGAGCAGGTCGCGGCGCACGGGGTGCGTGCCGAGGTGGTGCTCGGCGACCTGACGGAGCCGGGCGTCGCCGAGGAGGTTGCGGTCACCGCACGCGGCTTCGGGGCCCGCATCCTGGTCAACAACGCCGGCCCGTTCGCCGAACACGACTGGGACAGCGCCGGCCCGGCCGACTGGCGGGCCGCCTTCGAGGGGAATGTCCTGCCGACGGTACGGGTCACCCAGACCCTGCTGCCCTCGCTGCGCCAGCACGGCTGGGGCCGGGTGATCACCATCGGCAGCCGGGCCGTACGGATGCCGCCCGACACCCTCACCTACTCCGCGGCCAGGGCCGCCGTGGTAAACATGACCACGAGCCTGGCGCACCACCTCGCCGGGACCGGGGTCACCGCGAACTGCGTGAGCCCGGGCGTCATCGTCACGGACGAGGAACGCATCGACGGCTCGTCGGGCGAACGGCCGGGGCGGCCGCAGGACATCGCGGCCGCGGTTGCCTACCTGGCCAGCCCCCTCGCCGATTACGTCAACGGGATCGAGCTGAGGGTGGACGGCGGGATCACCGGGACCCCGTAGGGCGGCGCATCACGACACGGGCCGCGAGTCCGCCCACACGCTCTCGAACTCCTCGCGATAGGTCTCGAAGAGACCGTGCTCGCCGTCGCGCCCGTCCGTGCGGACGATGTCCCGGCCGCCCCCGCGCAGCACCAGCACCGGCGACTCCATGCCGCGGCTCTTGCGCAGATAGCTCTGCACCACCGCCAGACCGTCCGCCCCGTCGCCGTCGACCAGATAGGCCGTGAAGCGCGGCGTCTCGTCGAAGACCTGGATCTCGAACGCGCCGGGGTCGCGCAGCCGGGCCCGTACCCGCCGCATATGGAGGATGTTCATCTCGATGGAGCGGCTCATCTCGCCCTTCTTCAGGCCGATTTCGCGCTCCCGGCGGCGGACCGCGCTGCTGGCGGGGTTGAGGAAGAGCAGGCGGATACGGCAGCCGGATTCGGCGAGCCGGACGAGGCGACGGCCGGAGTAGTTCTGGACCAGGAGGTTCAGGCCTATGCCGACCGCGTCGAGGCGGCGGGCACCGCCGAAGAGGTCCTCGGCGGGGAGCTGGCGCTGGAGGCGTACCCGGTCGGGGTGCACGCCGATGACGTCGGCGTAGCGGTCGCCGACGAGGTCCTCCACGGCGTCGATGGGCAGCCGGCCGGAGATGCGGGTGCCGGCACCGGAGCCCAATATGTCGAGCAGCCGGGCCGAGGCCCGCTCCGCCTGGGCGAGCACGGTCTGGGACAGGGCGCGGTTGCGGGAGACGATGTTGCGGGCGACCTCCAGCTCGTCGAGGGCCAGCTCGACCTCGCGCCGGTCGTCGAAGTACGGCTCGAAGCAGGGCCAGTGCTGGACCATCAGCTCGCGCAGCTGGGGCAGGGTGAGGAAGCTGACGATGTTGTCGTCGGCGGGGTCGAGGAGATAGCCCTTGCGGCGGCTGACCTCGCGGACGGCGACCGCGCGCTGCACCCATTCCTGCCCGGCGGGCCCGGCCGCGGCGATCACCCATTCGTCGCCGTGCACCGGCTCGTAGATGGGGCGCAGGACGGCCGCCACGACGGCGCGCAGCCGCTGTTCGACCAGGTTCAGCCAGATGTAGGCGCGGCCGGCCCGGCGGGCGCGGGTGCGCACCTCGCTCCAGGCGTCGGCGCCCCAGTCGAGTTCCGCCCCGATCTCCAGCGGTCGTGCCAGGGACACCGCGCCGGGCGGTGCGTCGACGGAGCCGCCCTCATGACCCTCATGACTCTCGTCACCAGGGGGCAACTCCAGCCCGCCGCTCACCTGCCACCGCCTTCCGAACCCCCGTGCCAACGATCAAGGCAGACTACTGCGGTGCGGGAGGCGGTGCAGCAGGATGGATCGAGTCGGCTGCCAACTCCCCTGGAACCCAGGGCCCGTTGCCCTGGGGACGCACGTACGGAGTGAGCGGATTCATAGCTGTGACGTCGCAGGGAGCCGGGCGGGGGCGATGCCGGCCCACGCGATGGGGTGTTTTGGCGGCCGGTCGTTGACCCGGGCGCGTCCGCACCGGGCTGAGTGATCGCTTCAGCCGGGGTTCTCCGTCGTGCTCCGGCCCTGGCCGGTGAAGGTCGTGGAAACGGGCGACAGCAGGTCCTCGGACGGATACGCCGCCCGGTCGTCCGGCGCCGGCTCCGCATGGTCCGGCAGCTCCGCAAAGGTGTGGTGCGCGATGCACCAGCCGGACGGTATCCGCAGGGGCATCAGATTGATTTCCGGCACCTGCGGTATATCCCCCCACAAAACATCCCCCAATAGTGGTCTTCATCCGAAGATCCAACATCGCGGCGGATTGCCCCCTTCTGCCGTGGAGTCGCCCCTGCCCCCGCCACCAAGATGGAAGAGTCTGACGTATGCAGGTCTGGCCGGGACAGATGTATCCGCTGGGTGCCACCTACGACGGAGCGGGCACCAACTTCGCGGTGTTCTCCGAAGCCGCGAGACGCATCGAGCTGTGTCTGCTGCACGACGACGGTTCGGAGACCGCCGTCGAGCTGCGCGAGAGCGATGCCTTTGTGCGGCACGCGTACCTTCCGGGGGTGATGCCGGGGCAGCGCTACGGCTTCCGGGTGCACGGTCCGTACGAGCCGGGGCGCGGGCAGCGCTGCAACTCCGCGAAGCTCTTGCTGGACCCCTACGCACGGGCGATGAGCGGCCGGATCGACTGGGGCGAGGCGGTCTACGGCTACCACTTCGGCCGGCCGGAGGCACGCAATGACATGGATTCGGCGCCGCACACCATGGCGTCGGTGGTGGTCAATCCGTACTTCGACTGGGGCGACGACCGTCCGCCGCGCACCGCGTATCACGAGACGGTGCTCTACGAGGCCCATGTGAAGGGCCTGACGATGCGGCACCCGGAGCTGCCGGACGAGCTGCGCGGCACCTACGCGGCGCTGGCGCATCCGGCGATCATCGACCACCTGACGAAGTTGGGGGTCACCGCCCTGGAGCTGATGCCGGTGCACCAGTTCGTGCAGGACCACCGGCTGGTGGACGCGGGGATGACGAACTACTGGGGCTACAACACCATCGGCTTCTTCGCGCCGCACAATGCGTATGCGTCCTGGGGGGACCGCGGGCAGCAGGTGCTGGAGTTCAAGACCGCGGTGCGGGCACTGCACCGGGCCGGGATCGAGGTGATCCTGGACGTGGTCTACAACCACACGGCGGAGGGCAATCATCTCGGCCCGACGCTGTCGTTCCGGGGGCTGGACAACGCCTCGTACTACCGGCTGACGGACGACAAGCGCTATTACATGGACACCACCGGGACCGGGAACTCCCTGCTGATGCGCAGCCCGCAGGTGCTGCAGCTGGTGATGGACTCCTTGCGCTACTGGGTGCAGGAGATGCATGTGGACGGGTTCCGGTTCGATCTGGCGGCGACGCTGGCCCGGCAGTTCCATGAGGTGGACCGGCTGTCGTCGTTCTTCGATCTGGTGCATCAGGATCCGGTGGTCAGCCGGGTGAAGCTGATCGCCGAGCCGTGGGACCTGGGCGAGGGCGGATATCAGGTGGGGAACTTCCCGCCGCTGTGGACGGAGTGGAATGGCAAGTACCGGGACACGGTGCGGGACTTGTGGCGGGGTGAGCCGCGCACCCTGGCGGAGTTCGCGTCGCGGCTCACGGGGTCGTCGGACCTCTACCAGGGCGACGGACGGCGGCCGCTGGCCTCGGTGAACTTCGTGACCTGCCACGACGGCTTCACGCTGCACGATCTGGTCGCGTACAACGACAAGCGCAACGAGGCCAACGGCGAGGACAACCAGGACGGGGAGCGTTTCAACCGGTCCTGGAACTGCGGGGCGGAGGGGCCGATCGACGATCCTTCGGTGCGCCGGCTGCGGGCCCGGCAGATGCGGAATTTCCTGGCGACGCTGATGCTGTCGCAGGGCGTGCCGATGCTCAGTCACGGGGACGAGTTCGGGCGCAGCCAGGGCGGCAACAACAACGCGTACTGCCAGGACAACGAGCTGTCGTGGGTGCGGTGGCCGGAGCCCGGCGCGGGAACGGCGGCGGCCGAAGGGGACGAGGCGGACGGGGCCGACGAAGCCGAGGCGCCGGTGCCCGACGAGGAGCGCGAACTGCTCGCGTTCGTCCGGCAGATGGTGTGGCTGCGGCGCACTCACCCGGTGTTCCGGCGGCGGCGGTTCTTCCAGGGGCAGCCGGTCGAGGGGACGCACGACGACCTGTCCGACATCGCGTGGTTCACGGCCGAGGGTGAGGAGATGGGGACGCGCGACTGGCAGTCCGTCCATGCCAAGGCGCTGACGGTGTTCCTGAACGGCAGCTCCATCTCCGAACCGGGGCCGCGCGGGGAGCCGATCTCGGACGACTCCTTCCTGCTGATGTTCAACGCGCATGAGCAGGAGAAGGAGTTCACGGTGCCGGTACACCACGGGAAGCAGTGGCAGGTGGTGGTGGACACCGACCGGCCGCGGGCGGTGGCGGACGGGCGGGGCGCCAAGGTCAAGGCCGGGGATCTGCTGACGCTGACCGGACGGAGTCTGCTGGTGCTCCAGCGGCCGACCTGACCCGGCGGGTTCCGGTGGTCACCCGCGCCGTGACCGCGATGGTGAGGATCAGGGCGGCGGCCCCGACGGCCACGGCGAAGGCCGCGGACGGCCCGTGGGTGTCGGCGAGCCGCCCGGCGGCGGCCAGCGCCAGGGCCTGGCCACCGACCACGGCGCTGGTGAGGAAGGCCATGCATTCGGCGAGCCGGGTGGCGGGCACCGCCCGTTCGGTGAGGCCGAAGACCGTGATCAGGTGCGGGGCGTAGGCCATCCCGAGGACGACGACGACCAGGTAGAGCGCACCGAGCGTGTGGACGAACAGCAGCGGCAGGGACAGCGCGACCAGTGCGGCGCCGGCCGCCCGCCACCGGGCCCGCAGCCCGATCCGGGCGGGCACCATGGCCAGCGAGAGGCCGGCGGCCGCGCTCATCACGCCCATCGCGGCATAGACCAGACCGGCCTGGGCGGGCTGATGAAGGCGTTCGGTGAGCGCGGTGATGCCCGCCTGGCAGGCGCCGAACATGGCGCCCTGCAGGGCCATCGAGGCCCGCATGCCGTACACGCCGCGGGGCAGCCGGGAACGGGCCGGGCGGGTGGCGGACGGGCCGGCCTCGGCCCGTAGCACCGTGGCCGTCGGATGCAGTGCGAAGGCGGAGCCGCAGACGGCGAGCAGTACGGCGGCCAGCGCGAGCGCAACGGCCGGATGAGCGAGCGTGGCGGCCAGGCCCACCAGCGCCGGGCCGAGCACGAACGACACCTCGTCCAGGGTCCCTTCGAAGGACAGCGCGGCGTTGACCATCCGCTCGTCGGCCCCGGCGCGGTGGGCGAGCGCCACCAGGCGGGTACGGGCCAGCGGCCCGATCTGCGGCACAGTGGCGCCCGCCAGCAGTCCGATCAGGGCCAGCGGCGGCGTGGCGATGCGCGCGAGGGCGGCGGCCACCAGGGCGGCCACGGCGAGCGCGTTGAGCCAGCAGGCGGCCAGTACGACAAGGCGCTGGCCGTGCCGGTCGGTGAGGCGGCCGATCAGCGGCCCGGCGACGGTCTGCCCCGCCGCCAGCGCACCGCCCACCAGGCCCGCGGTGGTGAGCGAGCCGCTGGTCCTTGCCACCAGCAGCAGACTGCCGAGCTGGCACATGGCGGTCGGGAGTCTGCCGAGGAAGGAGGCGACGGGCAGCAGGGGCCCGCCCAGTGCGATCACCTGGCGGTAGGTGGCGAGTACAGCGGTCATCGGGTGACGCTACCGGGGCGGGCCCGCCGCGCCGTACACACGGGACGTACGAAGGTATCCGGCGCCCCGGCTCGCCCGCTCGGAGGAAACGCCAATGGGGAGGGCTGGAGCGGATGCCTCCTGTGGATGACACAACGCGCCGTCTATGGGGTACGGGTGTTCCCATGACGCAGCCTTCGAGACCGTCGCCGACCGCCACCTACCGGCTGCAGCTCCAGCCGGACTTCCCGTTCGCCGCCGCCGAGCGGGCGGTGCCGCAGCTGGCCGCGCTCGGCATCTCCCATCTGCACCTCTCCCCCGTCCTGGAGGCGGTGCCGCGGTCCACACACGGCTACGACGTGGTCGACCACGCAGCGGTACGGGCCGAGCTGGGCGGCGAGGTGGGGCTGCGGGCGCTGGCGTCGACCGCGCAGGCGCACGGACTGGGCCTGGTCGTCGACATCGTGCCGAACCATATGGCCGTGCCGGCTCCGGCCTCGCTGAACGGGCCGCTGTGGGAGGTCCTGCGGGACGGGCCCGCGTCCCCGTACGCCCGGTGGTTCGACATCGACTGGGAGGGCGGGCACGGCGGGCGGGTGCTGCTGCCGGTGCTCGGCGGGCGGCTGGGCGAGGAGATGCGGCGCTTCCGCGTCGAGGGCGGGGTGCTGCGCTATGAGGAGCACACCTTCCCGCTGCGCCCCGGCACGGAGGGGCTGCCGCTGGCCCGCCTCCTTGAGGCCCAGTGGTACCGCCTCGCCTGGTGGCGGCTGGCCCGCAGTGAGCTCAACTACCGGCGTTTCTTCACCATTTCGGAGCTGATCGGGGTGCGGGTCGAGGACCCCGAGGTGTTCGAGGCGACCCATGGCACGCTGCTGCGGCTGATCCGCGAGGGGGTCATCGACGGGCTGCGCATCGACCATCCCGACGGCCTGGTGGACCCCAGCGGCTATCTGGAGCGGCTGCACACCGCCACCGGGGGCCGCTGGACGGTCGTCGAGAAGGTCCTCACCGGCGACGAACGGCTGCCGGACGGCTGGGCCTGCGAGGGCACCACCGGCTATGACGCGCTGCGGCACATCGACGGGCTGTTCGTCTGCCCGCAGGGCGCCGGCCGTCTCTTCTCCCACTACCGGGACTTCGTCACCCCGCTGGCCGACGAGGGCGGCGACTGGGAGGAGACGGTGCGCCGGGCCGCGTACGAAGTCGTCACCCACGATCTGGCCGCGGAGGTGGAGCGGCTGGTGCGCACGGCGACGCGGGTCAGCGAGCGGGCGCCCGAGCCGGGCGACCATGCGCCGTGGGCGCTGCGGCAGGCGGTCCGCGAGCTGCTGGTGCGGCTGCCGGTCTACCGCCCGTACGCCGCGGATCCCGGCCGGGCCGGGCACGATGCGGCGATGCTGGGCGGGGCGGCGGCGCGGGCGCGGGGCGCGTTCCGGGTGCCGGAGGAGGCGCGGGCGGTGGATCTGGTCCACGATCTGGCGCTGGGGCGTTACGGGGACGGACCCGACCATGAGTCGGCGGACCGTGCCGACGCCGCCGACTTCGCCGCCCGCTTCGCCCAGACCGCCTCCGCGCTGCACGCCAAGTCCGTGGAGGACACCGCCTTCTACCGCTATCCGGTGCTGCTGTCGGCCTGCGAGGTCGGCGGCGACCCCGGCACGCCCGCGCTCGGCCCGCAGGCCTTCCACGACTTCTGCGCCCGGGTGCAGCGCGACTGGCCGGCCACCGGGACGGTGCTCTCCACCCACGACACCAAGCGCAGCGCCGATGTCCGCGCGCGGATCGCGGTCCTGTCGGAGTGTCCGGACCGGTGGCGCGATGTGCTGGGCCAGGTGGCCGGCGAGACGCTACCGGCGAGCGGGACGGCGGGCCCGGTGGATCCGATGGTGTCCTGGCAGTCCTGGCAGACCGTGTTCGGCCTGGGACCGGCCACCGACGGCCCCGCGGCCGACCGGGTGGTGCCCGCGGTCCTCAAGGCCGTGCGGGAGGCGGGGCTGCGTACCTCGTGGACGGAGCAGGACCCGGAGTACGAGGAAGCGGTGGCCGAGTTCGTCCGCGGCGGGCCGTGCGGGCCGCCGGCCGCCCCGCTCACCGCGCTGGACGACGAACTCGCCCCGTTCGTCCGCGCGAATGTGCTGGGCGCGACGCTGCTGCACCTGACCATGCCGGGGGTGCCGGACCTGTATCAGGGCACCGAGCGGGAGTACGCGGCGCTGGTCGACCCGGACAACCGGCGGCCCGCCCGGTTCCGGCCGGAGCTGCTTGCCGAGCTGGACGGCGGGGCCGCGCCGCGCGATCTGTCCGCCGAGAAGCTCCGGCTGACGGCCCTGGCCCTGCGGCTGCGGCGCGCGCACCCGCAGTGGTTCGGCACGTACGAGCCGCTGCGCGCGGAGGGGCCCGCCGCCGAGCACTGTGTGGCCTTCGGCCGCGGCGGGCGGGTGGTGACGGTCGCGACCCGGCTGTCGCTGCGCCTGGTGGAGACCGGCGGCTGGTGGGACACCGCGCTGCGGCTGCCGCCCGGCGGTCCCTGGCGCGAGCTGCTGAGCGGGCGGCTGGTGGAGGGGGGTGCGGCGGTGGGGCTGAGCGAGCTGCTGGAGGTGTCGCCGGTGGCGCTGTTCGCGGCGGAGTGACCCGCGCCGTCAGTGCTCCTTGGCCGTACGGAGCAGCTCGGTGAACTCCGCGGCGGCGCCGGTCAGTTCGACCCGTGAGAAGACGGTGATGTCGCGGCGCCAGGGCGGGTCGGTGGGGACCAGGGCGCAGTCGAGGCCGGTGAGTTCATGGGCCGCCGTCAGGAGCACGCCGACGCCGGCCGCGGCCATCCGCACGGCGGTCGAGCTGTGCTGCGTGCGGACGGCGGTACGCGGCGTGAAGCCGGCGCGCTCGCATTCCAGGTCAAGCCAGCGCCGCCCGTCGATCACCGGCTCCAGGCCGCAGCGCACCCATGGCCGGTCCGCGAGATCGGCGAGGCGTACCGACTCCTGTGCCGCGAGCGGGTCGTCGTAGGGCACGACCAGCACCATCTCCTCCTGCCCGACGACGGTGACCGGCCCCTGCCAGTCCTTGGGGCGCGGGCCGACCGCCACATCGGCGACGCCGCGCGCCATCTGCTCGTACAGCTCCTCGGTGGTCGCGTACTCGTGGAGCACCAGACGCACACCGGGATGCTCGCGGGCCCACCGGGCGCACACCGTGGGCAGCACCCCCATGGCCTGCGCGTGCACCGTGGCGATATGCAGTTCGCCGCTCTCCGCACCGGCGGCCGCGAGCGCCGCGCGGCGGGCCTGCCGGGCGCTGCGCACCGCGAGTTCGGCGTACGGGAAGTAGGCGCGGCCCATCGCGGTCAGCCGCACACCGCGCGTCAGCCGCTCCAGCAGCGGTCCTCCCGCCTCCCGTTCGAGAGCCTTGATCTGGTGCGAGAGCGCGGACTGGGTGACATGCAGCGCCTCGGCGGCGCGGGTGAAGGACTCCTCCTCGACGACCGCCACCAGGTATTCCATCTGCCGCAGGCTCATGCCCGCCCCCTCCCACTGGTCCGCGTGCATCATGAAGCGCCTTCATCGTCTCTATAGAAACATTGCGTTGGACTCATCGCCGCAGGTGGGCGGAGCCTTTCCGCATGAGTGAGCACATGAGTGAACGCGTGAGTGAACGCGTGAGTGAACGCCTGACCGGTACGGACACCCATGCGGCGGATGTCATCGTCATCGGCGGCGGCACCGGTGGCTACAGCACCGCCCTGCGCGCCGCTTCCCTGGGGCTGCGGGTGGTGCTGGCCGAACGCGATCTGGTCGGCGGCACCTGTCTGCACCGCGGCTGTATCCCCAGCAAGGCGATGCTGCACGCCGCCGAGCTGGTCGACGGTATTGCGGAGGCGCGGGAGCGGTGGGGCGTGAAGGCCACGGTGGACTCCCTTGACTGGTCCGCCCTGGTGGCCACCCGGGACGACATCGTCGCCCGTAACCACCAGGGAGTGGCGGGGCACTTGGCGCATGCCGGGGTGCGCGTGGTACGGGGCACGGCGCGGCTGACCGGGCCGCGTACGGTCCGGATCTCCGGCGCCGGGGAGTTCACCGCCGGGCGCGGCATCGTGCTGGCGACCGGCTCCCGGCCACGGCTGCTGCCGGGGCTCGCGCCCGACGGCCGGCGGGTCGTCACCAGCGACGATGCGCTGTTCGCTCCCGGGCTGCCCGCGTCCGTACTGGTCCTGGGCGGCGGCGCGATCGGCGTCGAGTACGCCTCGCTGCACCGCTCGATGGGCGCCGAGGTGACGCTCGTGGAGGCCGCGGACCGGCTGCTGCCCCTGGAGGACACGGAGGTCGGTCGGCATCTCGTCCGCGGGCTGAAGAAGCGCGGCATCACGGTCCGTACGGGCTCGACGCTGGTCTCCACGCAGCTGTCGGCCGACGGGGTGCGGGCCACCGTCCGTACGCCCAAGGGGGAGGACGTGGTGGTGGCGGCGGAGCGACTGCTGGTCGCCGTGGGGCGGACGCCCGTGACGGACGGGCTGGGCCTGGAGGCGGCCGGGCTGTCGACGGACGCGCGGGGGTATGTCGTGCCCGCCGACTGGTCGCGGCTGGAGACCGCCGTACCGGGCATCCATGTGGTCGGCGATCTGCTGCCGCCGCCGTCCCTGGGGCTGGCGCACGCCTCGTTCGCGGAGGGGCTGCTGGTCGCCGAGACCCTGGCGGGCATCCCGTCGCCGCCGGTGGACTATGCGACCGTGCCCCGGGTGACGTACTCCTCGCCGCAGACCGCGTCGGTCGGGCTGACCGAGGCGGAGGCCCGCGCCCGGGGGCTGCCGGTCAAGGTGAACACCATGCCGCTGACCGCGATCGCGAAGGGCATGGTGCACGGGAAGGGCGGGATGGTGAAGGTGGTCGCGGCGGCCGACGGGGCGGGTGGTGAGGCCACCGGGGTGGTGCTCGGCGTCCACCTGGTGGGGCCGCAGGTCTCGGAGATGATCGGGCAGAGCCAGCTGATCGTGGGCTGGGACGCCGAACCATCCGATGTGGCCCGGTACGTCCCCGCGCACCCGACGCTGTCGGAGGCGGTGGGCGAGACGTTTCTGACGCTGGCGGGGCGCCCGCTGCACCAGCACTGAGCAGGCAGAACACCGCTGGGACGGCGGCCGGTTAATTCGGTTGCGGACGGGCGTGCGGCTACGCACCATGGCTCCGCACGCCCGATCTTCCGCACCAAGGAGCCCCGCATGCGCCGATTCCTCGGAACTACTCAGCGCCCTTTCCGGACGACAGTTCTCGAGGAATCCACTCTCCATGCACCCTTCCCTGCCCCTTTCGCACACCCTGAACATCGGGATTCTCGCCCACGTCGACGCGGGTAAGACCAGCCTCACCGAGCGGCTGCTGTTCGACACCGGCGCCATCGACCGGCTCGGCAGCGTCGACGCCGGAGACACCCGTACGGACACCGGCGACCTGGAGCGGCAGCGCGGCATCACGATCCGTTCCGCCGTCGCCTCCTTCAGGGTCGGCGGCGTCCAGGTCAATCTCCTGGACACCCCTGGCCACTCCGACTTCATCGCCGAGGTCGAACGCGCCCTGGGGGTGCTCGACGGCGCCGTACTCCTGCTGTCCGCGGTGGAGGGCGTCCAGGCCAGGACCCGGGTCCTGATGAAGACGCTGCGCCGGCTGCGGCTGCCCACCCTGCTCTTCGTCAACAAGATCGACCGGGCCGGCGCGCGGGGCGATGCCCTGCTGGCGGACATCCGCCGGCTGCTGGCCCCCGTCGCCGTACCAATGACGTCCGTGACCGGGCTCGGCACCGCGCGGGCACGGGCGACGCCGTACGCCCTGGAGGACCCGCAGGCCCGCGACCAAATCGCCGAGGCCGCGGCGGAGGCGGACGAGTCGCTGCTGGCCCGCGTGGTGGAGGGCCCTCCGCCGAGCGCGGACCAGGTGCGCGCGGCGCTGGCCGCCCGTACGGCCGACGGGTCCCTGCACCCGGTCTACTTCGGTTCGGCGCTCGGCGGGCAGGGCGTCGGCGCGCTCGTCGAGGGGATGGTGGGGCTGATCCCGCCGGCTCCGGCGGGGGCGGGCGCGGCGCCGCGGGGCACGGTGTTCGCCGTCCATCAGCCGCCGCGCGGCGAACGAACGGCCCATATCCGGCTCTACGAGGGCGAGTTGCGGCCCCGTCAGCCGATCGAGCTGCACCGGCACACGGCGGACGGCGGACGCGAATCACTGGCCGGCCGGATCACCTCCCTCGACGTCATCGGCCGGGCGCCCGGCGACGACGGGCCGCTCACGCCGGGCAATATCGCCGTGCTCCGCGGCCTGCCCGGCGTCCGCACCGGAGACCGCCTCGGTCCCGTATGGGAAGCCGAGGGCGGCCTGTTCGCCTCCCCCACCCTGGAGACCGTCGTCCGGGCGCATGATCCGGCGCGCGCCGCCGCGTTGCGCGCCGCGCTGCTGGCGCTGGCCGACCAGGACCCGCTGCTCCAGGCTCGCCCCGCGCCCGACGGCGCGACCTCGGTGCTGCTGCACGGCGAAGTGCAGAAGGAGATCATCGCGGCCACCCTCCACGACGAGTACGGCATCGGGGCGGGATTCGCGCCGAGCCGGGTGGTGTGTGTGGAGCGGCCGTGCGGGGTCGGCGAGGCGTCCTACGAGATCGCCAAGCGGGGCCACACGGGGCACTGGGCCACCGTCGGGCTGCGCGTCGAGCCGGGCGCCCGCGGCTCCGGCCCGGTCTTCACCTACGAGACCGAACTGGGCGCGCTGCCGCACGGCTTCCACCAGGCCATCGAGGAGACCGTGCTGGCGACGCTGCGGCAGGGGCCGCGGGGGTTGGCGGTGACGGACTGCCGGGTGGTGCTGACCCGTTCCGGGTTCATCGGCCCGATGAGCACGGCCGGTGACTTCCGTACGGTCACACCGAACGTGCTGCTGCGCGCGCTGCGGCGGGCCGGGACCCGCATCTACGAGCCGTATCACGCCTTCGAGGCGGAGCTGCCGCTCGATGCGCCGGCGGCGGTCACCGCCCGGCTCGCGGCGCTGGGCGCGGAGCTCGGCGAAACGGCGGGCGGACGGCACACCTGGCTGGTGCGCGGGGTCCTCCCGGCACGTCATGTCCATGAGGCCGAGGGGCTGTTGCCCGGCCTGACACACGGGGAAGGGGTGTGGAGCTCGTACCCTTCGGGCGACCGACCGGTGCGCCAGTCGGCCGACGCCACACAGGGAGGACGGGCATGAAACTGCGGCTGGAGAGCTTCCGGGTGCGCGACGGGCGGCGCGAGTTCCGTGTCGTCCGGCCGCGGCCCGCGCTGCGGCACACCGCGGTGTGCGATCCGCAGGGGGCCTACGGCTTTCTGTACGGCGACCACGACGGGCTGTCGCGGACAGCGGCGCTGTTCTCGTTCGCGGCGTACTCCCGGAACACCGTGGTGCACCTCCCGCTGCGGTCGGGCGTACCGCTCACGGAGGAGCGCTTCGTCACCTGGTCGCGGCCCCGGGTGGACCTGGTTCTCGTCCATCACTCGCTGGGACTGCGGGTCTCGCGCTGGCCCGCCATACGCCAACGCCTCGTGCATGGCCGGCCGTTGACGGTGACGACGAACGAGCGGCGGACGGCCGCGGACGCGGCGGCCTGGTCGGCGCGCTGGGGACACCTGGGCCAGCGGGAGTGGCTGCGCCCGGTCACCTACGCCCGGACACTGTTCCTGACGGGCAGCCGGGGCGTCTTTGCGTCGGCGGCCGAGGAGGTGGCGTACGCGGCGGGGTGGGGACCGCGCGAGAAGGGGGTCGCCGAGGGGCGCAGCGTCCGGGCGGCGTCGCTCACCAACCACCTGGTACCGGATCCGTCCCGGCACCACGCGGAGCTCGACATTCTCTTCGCGGCATATCCGCCGTACGAGCACTTCGCGCGGCCGTCCTGATCACGGTCAGCGCTTGGCGGGGGCTGACGGCTGCCGGGGCTGCTGACTGCCGAGGGGTTCCGGCTGCCGTGGTTGCCGGCTGCCGGGGGGATTCCGGATGCCGTGGATTGCCGGCTGCCCTGGATTTCCGGCCGCCGTGGAATACCGCCCGGCACCGTCGCGTTGTGGCCCGCAGGGGGCCCGCGCGACCCCTAGCGGACGCGTTCGACCATCCCTTAGGGGACGCCGCTCACCGCTCCGTCAGGACGTAGTCCACCCGGCCGAACGTGATGTGATCGCCCGGCCCGACCGGCACCTCGCCCACCACCCGGTGCCCGTTGACGCAGGTGCCGTTGGTGGAGCCGAGGTCGCGCAGCACCCAGCCGCTGCCCGCGCTGCGCAGTTCGGCGTGCGCGCGGGAGACCGTCTCGTGGTTGAGCCGCAGGCCCACGCCGGGCGCCCGGCCTATGAGCAGCGGGAACGGGCCCGGCTCCGGCAGCAGAAGCTTCGGCAGCCGCTCCATGCGCCACGCCCGGCGCACCCGGATGTGGAACCCCGACACCCGGCCGACCATCCGCAGGACCGCGCCCTGGACCTTGCCGCGGCTCTCCAAGTCGGCGGTGGCCACGGCGAGATCGGAGTGCTGCTGGGCGGTGAGGACGAGTTCCAGCCGACGCAGGAAGGTGTCCTGGGACAGCCGTCCCTGTGCCGCGCCATCGCGCAGCAGATCGAGGGCGCGTTCCCGGTCGGCGTCCGACGGGCGCGCCGGCCGTGCGGGGAACTCGAGCGAAGTCATGCCGTGATTCTCCGGCCACCGCGAGCCGCTGTCCAGCGAGGTGCACGTCATGGGTGCGTGGCGGCCGGGCGGATGCGGAATGACGCAATTCCCGGCGTGGCGTCGCGTCCTGTTGTCATGTCGGGCTGCCGCGGGCCGGCGGCGTGCCTTCCTGTCCGGAGGACGGGAGGGGTCGCGGACCGGTGGTTCCCCTCTCTCGGGCGTTCTTGCCGCCCTCGCAGCGGCCTGCACTACTGGTAGGGGAGTGGCCGGAGACCTGGGAACGCAAGCACCGGAACCTCATGGAGACGACCAGAAGACCCGCACCACGCGGGAAGGAAGCGAAAGAGCGTCAACAGGACATCGAAGCCCGCACGCTCTGGTGACACCGTTACGCACCTTCCCGCCCGAAAGGCCGGGAACGCCGATATCTGACCATGGTTTCGGCAACGGCGAGTGAGGAGGCAGCACTGTGCAGTTCGAGGTATGGGCACCGAGCGCCGGACGGGTCGCGCTCCACTGGGCGGGAGGCCGGTCCGGCGAACCACCGCTTCCCCTGGAGCGCGATCCGGACCGCGACGGCTGGTGGCGCGCCGAGGTGCAGCCCCACGACGGGGACCGCTACGCCTACCGCCTCGACGACGGCCCGCCGCTGCCCGATCCGCGCGCCGCCCGGCTGCCGGACGGCCCCGGCGGCCCCGCCGCGGTCGTCGACCACGGCCGCTTCACCTGGCGGCACCCATGGCCCGGCCGCGCGCTGCCGGGCGCGGTCCTCTACGAGCTGCATATCGGCACCTACACCCCCGAGGGCACCTTCGACGCCGCCGTCGAGCGCCTCCCCCATCTCGTCGACCTGGGCATCACCCATATTTCCCTGATGCCGGTGTGCCCCTTCCCCGGAACCCACGGCTGGGGCTACGACGGCATCGCCCCGTGGGCGGTGCACGAGCCGTACGGCGGGCCGGACGGTCTCAAGCGGTTCGTGGACGCCGCACACGGCCAGGGGCTCGGGGTCGTCCTCGATGTCGTCCACAACCATCTCGGCCCGTCCGGCAACCCTCTCCCCGCGTTCGGGCCGTACTTCACCGACACCCATCACACGCCCTGGGGGACGGCGGTCAATCTCGACGCCCCCGGTTCCGACGAGGTGCGCCGCTATCTGATCGGCAGCGCGGTCGCCTGGCTGCGCGACTACCGGATCGACGGGCTGCGGCTGGATGCCGTCCATGCGCTGCACGACTCCCGCGCCCGGCACTTCCTGGCCGAACTGTCCGAGGCCGTGGACGCGCTGGCCGGCCATCTGCGGCGCCCGCTGTTCCTGATCGCCGAGTCGGACCGCAACGATCCGCGCTCCACCGCACCGCGCGCGAGCGGCGGCCACGGCCTGCACGCCCAGTGGAACGACGACTTCCACCACGCCTTGCACACCGCCCTCACCGGCGAATCCCAGGGCTACTACGCCGACTTCGCACGCGCCCCTCTTGCCGCCCTCGCCAAGACGCTGACCGGCGGCTTCTTCCACGACGGTACGTACTCCAGCTTCCGCGGCCGGACCCACGGCGCCCCGCTCGACCCGGGCGTCACACCCCCGTACCGGCTGCTGTCCTACGCCCAGACCCACGACCAGATCGGCAACCGCGCCCTCGGCGACCGCCTCACCGCCACCCTCTCCCCCGGCCTGCTGGCCTGCGCCGCAGCGCTGGTCCTCTGCTCCCCCTTCACGCCGATGCTCTTCATGGGCGAGGAGTGGGGCGCGCGGACCCCCTGGCAGTACTTCACCGGCCATACGGACCCGGAACTGGCGGCGGCCGTACGGGCAGGGCGGCGCCGGGAGTTCGCCGCCCACGACTGGAGCGGCACGGACGCCGAGTGGCCCGACCCGCAGGATCCGGCCACCCGCGCCCGCTGCGTCCTCGACTGGTCCGAACCCGACAGCGAACCGCACGCCGCCCTGCTGGCCTGGCATCGCACCCTGCTCGGCCTGCGCCGCGAGCTGCCGGCGCTGACCGACCCGGACCCGTCCCGGACCCGGGTCATGTACGACGAGGAGGCCCGGTGGCTGCTGCTGCGGCGCGGGCCCGTCCGGGTGGCGGTCAATCTGGCGCGCGACGGCGCGGCGGCCGTTCCGGTCGGTACGGAGGGCGACCCGGCTCCGGCGCTGCGGGTGCTGGCGGCTTGGGGCGAGGCGGGCGGGGCCCGTGGTGACGGGGTGGTGCGGGTGGGGGCGGAGTCGGTGGTGGTGATGGGGCCATAACGCCGGAATCGCGGCGACAATTCCGGAACGGGGCAACAATTCCGCAGTGCGCCCGCGAACCTACGACGGATACAGAGAAGTACCGAAGACACCGAAGACTCCGAAGGTACCGAAGAAATACAGACATCGACGACACCGAAGAAATGCAGACATGACCCCAGAGTGCATGTGCAGGGCCATTCCCGGAGAGTTGTCCACTAGATACCCTGCGAGGGGATTCGTCGCCAGAGAACGAGCGAAGCAGCAGGTCAGCGGACCGTTCCGGAAAATTGCAGCCAGGTAAAAACCCGCACGGAAAGTTGCCGGGCCCTCCGACGGCGTGATTGCATCCTACGAGCGCCAGTCGTCGCTGTTGACGCCCGGTTTTTGGGCGTGCGGCGACCGTCCAACCGGCCGGATTCACTTTCCCGTTAATCCGGCCTGCGCGATTTCGATAATCCAGAGGATGGAAGGGAAGGGCACGCCATGCGCAAGGGCTTCACCTCCGAGATCGACACCTTCGAGATTTCCGACAGTGAGCTGGACACCATTTCCGGCGGAATCGCGAGCGCCGGGATCGAGCTCGCCGGGCGCGGCGGCGCCGTGAGCATCGGCGATGTCGTCGGCACCGCCCAGTCCCTTGCCGCCGAAGCGCCCGTCTCCCAGCTCGCCAGTGCGGTCACGGTGCACACCGTCGGCATCTGAACCGCCGCGGCTGCGACCGGCACCGCCGGAACCCCGGGACCCTCCGTCCCGGGGTTCCCGCAATTCCGGCCCCCTTCGAGCGGACCGGAACCGCGCCCGCGGCTAAGTGGCGAATTCCTTGACGACGGCCGCGTCAAACGCCTCCAGATCACCCGGTTTCCGACTGGTGATGAGGGTGTTCGGACCCGCGGTGCAGATGCTGACCCTTTCGTCGACCCATGTGCCGCCCGCATTGCGGATGTCGGTCTTCAGGCTCGGCCAGGAGGTCAGCGTGCGGCCGCGTACGACATCGGCCTCGATCAGGATCCAGGGCGCATGGCAGATGGCGGCCACCGGCTTGCCCTCGGAGAAGAACGACTTGACGAGGGCCACCGCCTTGGCGTCCAGGCGCAGCGCATCCGGGTTGGCCACGCCACCGGGCAGCACCAGGCCGTCGAACTGCGCGGCGGACGCCTGGCCGACGGTCAGATCGACGGGGAAGCTGTCGGCCCGGTCCAGGTGGTGGAACGCCTGCACCTTCCCCGCCGCCGTGGAGACCAGTTGCGCGGTGCCGCCCGCGTCGGCCACCGCCTGCCACGGACGGGTCAGCTCAACCTGCTCGACGCCCAGCGGGGCCACCAGAAACGCCACCTTCATGGTGCACTCACGTCCGTTCGTGTCGGTGGGCGAAGAGGCCGCCCTTCCTCACCCACCGACCATAACGGGGCGAATCGGATCACTCATCCGCTACGCCTGACCGGGCGCTTGCCTGCGCGCCGCCGCCCGCCTCCGCCGCCTCGTCCGCATCCGAACTCTCCAGCTCCCGCTCGCCGGCGGCGACCGCGGTCCCCTCGGCCGCCCGGTCCAGGTTGCGGTTGAGCAGGTAGTACAGGCCGCCGCCCACCAGCAGGCCGGGGACGAAGGAGAGGTCCGCCCCGCCGAGCGCCTCGGCGACCGGACCGGCGTAGAAGGACGTCGCGAAGAAGGGGATCATCGCGACGAAGCCCGCGGCGTAGGCGGCCATGCCGCGCCAGGCCCAGCGCCCGTAGATGCCGGAGGGGTCGAAGATCGCGGTGACGGCATAGTGGCCGCGCCGGACCCAGTAGAAGTCGACGAGGTTGACCGCGGTCCACGGGATCAGGAAGTACAGCATCATCAGCACGAAGGTGTTGAAGCTCTCCAGGTAGTTCTCCGGGAGCAGCATCGCCACGGCGAAGATGATCATTCCGATGACGACGATGCCGGCGATGCGGATGCGGGCGGTCGGCTTGACGCTGCGGAAGGCGTCCACCGCACTGGTGGTGGTGAGCATCGCGCCGTACGCGTTGACGGCCATGATGCCGATCAGGGCGACGGAGGAGACGACGACGGCGAAGGTGCCGAAGCCGGGGAAGACCGCGTTGCCGACCTGGCGGATGCCGGTGATCGCGTCCGGGTGGGGCAGCGCCGAGGCGAGCAGCGCGCCGAGCGACATCAGCCAGGCGGCCGAACCCGCCGCGCCCGCGTACGTCCACCAGATGACCTTGCGGGCGGAGACGTCACGGGGCAGGTAGCGGGAGTAGTCCGAGACGTAGACGGCGTAGCTGATCTGGTAGCCGGCCGCGGCGGAGAAGACGACCAGGAAGGACGTCCAGGAGCCGGGTGCGGCGTGGGCGGCGCCGGCCGCCGTGTGCGGGTCGAGCTGGATCAGCGCGCCGACGGTCAGCACGCCGAAGACAGCGATCAGGACGTAGGTGAGCCAGCGCTGCACCAGGTGGAGCAGGTCGTGGCCGACGATGGCGAGCACAAGGGCGACGCCGATGATCAGTCCGTACCAGAGGGTGGTGCCGCCGGGGAAAACGGTGCGCAGCCCCTGGGCGGCCAGGACGACGTTGAAGACGTTGAAGCCGACGTAGACGAAGACGACCGCGGCGAACGGGACGATGGCGCCGCGGATGCCGAACTGGGCGCGCGACTGGATCATCTGCGGCAGGCCCATGCGCGGGCCCTGGTTGGCGTGGAAGGCCATGAAGAACGTACCGAAGCAGGCGCCCAGGACGACGGCCGCGACGGAGGCGAGCAGGCTCAGGCCGAGTGCCGGGCCGAGGAAGCCGGTGACCATGGTGGTCAGCACGAAATTCCCGGTGAACCAGAAGGGGCCCTGGTGCCACACCTTGCCGTGGCGTTCGCGGACGGGGACGTAGTCGATGGAGCAGACCTCGATCATGCGCGATCCGCGTCCCTCACTCGGGCCTTCCACGGGGGCCGTGGGGTCCATGGACTTCTCCCAGGGGCGTGGCGACAGGTCTCTGCGGCGGGTGCCGCGATAGTTGCGCACTACAGCGATTCCGCAGTGGTGTGAACCTCGAGGTACTGCCGCGGGGACTCGATCGCCCGATCGTCCATCCAATAGGTATGTGGTGGACACTATGTCTATGCCGCTGCATATCTCGGACCTTCTGGCCCGGCCGGACCTGAATCTGTCGGTCACCTACGACGTGCCGCCGCAGCTGCTGGCGCGCACCGTCGAGGCGGCGACCGTCTCGGATCTGCTGGTCCCGGGCAAGTGGCTGCAGGGCGGTGAGCTGCTGATGACCATCGGCCTGCTGCTGCCGATGGAGCCGGCCGCGTGCCGGGCGTACGTACGGGATGTGGCCGAGGGCGGCGCCGCGTGTCTGGCGCTCGGCCTCGGGAAGGGGCTGCCGTACCAGGAGGCACCCGAGCCGCTGGTGCGGGCCGCCGAGGAGGCCGGGCTGCCGCTGCTGACTGTGCCGGACGAGGTCCCGTTCATCGCCGTGACCAAGGCGGTCTTCGACGCGCGGGCCAATGAGCAGCGCGAGGCGCTGCACCGGGCGTTCGCCACCCAGCGGCGGCTGACGGTCGCGGCGGCCGGCGACGGGCTGCGGCCGATGCTGGAGGAGTGGACGGCCGCCACCGGGGTGGTCGCGGCGGTCCTCGACCCGCTGGGACGGCTGCTCGCGGCCGGCGAGCGGGAGACGAGCCCGCCGCTGGAGGAGGCGCGGGACCTGATCGACCGGGTCGCCTCGCGCGGGCTGCGCGGCAGTGCGTCCAGTACGGCGGCGGGGCGGCAGCTGGAGGTCCAGCCGCTCGGCGCCCGGCGGCTGCGCGGGCTGCTGCTGCTCGCCGGCCGCCTGGATGACGCCGCCCGTTCGGTCGTACCGGGTCTGGTCTCGCTGCTCTCGCTGGAGCTGGAGCGCCGCCATCTGCGCGATGAGCCGGAGCGTCGGCGCAGGTCGGCGCTGTTGTCGGAGCTGCTGGCCGACGACGGGCCGTCGAGTGGGCGGGCCCGCGACGTGCTGGCCTCGGCCGGTCTGACCGCCGACCGGGTGCGCGGGGTCGTGGTGGAGGCCGGGGGCCGGCAGAGCGGTACGGGGCGCGGGGCGCCGTCCGCGGAGAGCGCCGCCCACGACATGGCCGCCGACCTGGCGCTGGCGATGCCCGGCGGCCTGGTCCGGGTCACCGGCGGCGTCGTCGAGGCGGTGGTCGGCGAGGACCTGGACATCCGCGATGTGCTCGGCCGGTTCGCCCCGCACTGCGCGGCCGGGATCGGCCCGGCCGCCGCTCCCGAGGCCGTACGGGTGTCGCTGCGTCAGGCGGCCGGGCTGGTCGCCGTCAGCCGGACGAGCGGCGCGCCCGCCGAGGCCCGGCAGAGCGAGGCCAGCAAGCTGCTGCTCGACCTGGGCGACCGCCGCACGCTGCACGGCTACGCCGACACCGTGCTCGGCCCGCTCGATCTGGCCGACAGCGGCGAGGAGTTGATCGCCACACTGGCGGCCTGGCTGGAGACCGGCGGCGCCTGGGACGCCACAAGCCGGCGGCTCGGCGTGCACCGGCACACCGTACGCAACCGCCTCGACAAGGCCATGGACCTCACCGGCCGCCGCCTCGACGACCCCGACGACCGCTTCGACCTGTGGCTGGCCACCCGTATCCGCCGGGGCGGCACCCCCTCGCCGGGCCCGGCCGGCTCGCCACCGCCCCGGTAGCGCAACGCGCCCGGCACCAAACTCTCTTCACTCTCACCCCGCCACCGTCTTTACTTCGACCATGGCTTACGAGATCCGCAGCATCCCCCCGGGCACCACCAGGGCGCCCGCTCCCGGCCCGCCACCGGGCCACGGCGCCGGGCAGCCGCGCGGGCGCGGCACGTTGGTGGCCGTCAGCGATCTGCACGTCCGGTATGACGAGAACCGCGACATCGTCGAGCGGCTGCAGCCGGAGTCCGACGACGACTGGCTGCTGATCGCCGGCGACGTCGGCGAGTACGTGGACGACATCCGCTGGGCGCTCACCCTCCTCAGCAGCCGCTTCGCCAAGGTGGTGTGGGTGCCGGGCAACCATGAGCTCTGGACGCCCGCCAACGATCCCGTACAGCTGCGCGGCGTCGCGCGCTACGACCATCTCGTCGGTATCTGCCGGGAGTTGGGAGTCATCACGCCCGAGGACCCCTACCCGGTGTGGGAGGGCGAGGGCGGCCCGGTCGTCATCGCGCCGCTCTTCCTCCTCTACGACTACACATTCCGGATGCCGGGGCTGGACACCAAGGAGGCGGCACTCGCCGCCGCCGAGGAGGCGGGCGTCGTCTGCACCGACGAATTCTTCCTCCACCCGGACCCGTATCCGACGCGCGAGGCCTGGTGCCGGGCGCGGCTGGCGGCCACCGAGGCCAAGCTGGCCGCCGTACCTGAGGAACTGCCCACCGTGCTCATCAACCACTGGCCACTGGTCCGCGAACCTGTCCGGCCGCTGTGGCACCCGGAGTTCGCGCTGTGGTGCGGCACCGAAGCGAGTGCCGACTGGCCCCGCCGGTTCCGGGCCGCGACCGTCGTCTACGGCCATCTCCACATCCCCCGGCTGCTGATCTGCGACGGCGTGCCCCACCAGGAGGTCTCGCTCGGCTACCCGCGCGAATGGCGACGCCGCTCCACCGCGCCGGGCCGCCCGGTGCAGATCCTGCCCGCCACGACCGCGGTCACCTCCGGCACCACCGGGAGCCGCGCATGATCGACAAGCTGCTGCCGTCGCCCATCGTGACCGCCGAGGCGTTCGAGGACGACCCGCTGTCCGCGATGTTCCCCGAGGAACGGGCCCTGGTGGCGAACGCCGTCCCGAACCGACAGCGCGAATTCGGCACCGTACGCCGCTGCGCCCGCACCGCCCTGTCGGAGCTGGGCATCGACCCCGCCCCCATACTCCCCGGCCCCGGCCGCGCACCCCGGTGGCCGGACGGCATCGTCGGCGCGATGACCCACTGCACCGGCTTCCGCGCCGCTGCGGTCGCCCGCGCCACGGACGTGATCACCATCGGGCTGGACGCGGAACCCAACCGGCCCATCGACGACCCCGGCGTCATCAACCTCATCACCCTCCCTGAGGAACGCGCCCAGCTCCCCCACCTGGCCGCCCTCGAACCCGACATCAGCTGGGACCGCCTGATATTCAGCGCCAAGGAGTCCGTCTACAAGGCGTGGTACCCCCTCACCGCCCGCTGGCTCGGCTTCGAGGAGGCCCGCATCACCCTCGACCCCACCGACGCCACCTTCACCGCCCGGCTGCTCGTGCCGGGCCCGGTGGTCGACGGGAGCGTCATCGAGGAGTTCAGCGGGCGGTGGATGGTGGGGGCCGGGCTGGTGGTGACGGCGATCGTGATGACGGCGTAAGACAGCACGCGGCGGGCCGCCCCGCACGCCCTCGGGGCCCGCGCCCGCGGCGCGGGCCCCCCTTCGGGACGGCCCTGCTGCACGACAACGTCAAGCCGGACCCTGCACACGGCGGAACCCGGCGAAGCGGCAACTCCGCCTCCCCCAGGGCCATCTGAGCCCTCGTCGCCGGCACCGCTGCGGCCGCCGGGGCGAACGGCGCCCCACGCGGGCCGGACGGTTCGCCAGGCCCGCGCCGACCACCACCACCCGGCGCTCCAATCCCGCGGCTCAACTCGCCGATACGCGACGCCCGTTCACTCCCCGATTCCGCCGTCCGCCCTTGCCAGGGCGTTCCCCGTAATGGATAGTGACACTATCGGATAGTGAATAGTGTCGCTATCCATTCTTGGAGGGGTGTGGGACAGCCATGTCTTTGGTGCGTTCAGGAACAGATCCAAGGGAAGACGCCAGGACAGATACCCGTCCGGTGAGCCCACGGGTGTGGCAACCCTGGCGCTCCTGGCACCGGCCGCTGCTCGTGTTCTCCGCGGCGATGGCGCTCCTCACCATCGTCTGCGCCGGAGGACTGCTCTTCGACGACCGGGTACTTGTGGGCTCGCCGATCTGGTTCAAGCCCTTCAAGTTCGCCATCTCGTTCGTGGCGTACGGTCTCTCCCTCGCCTGGCTGCTGTCGCACTTCCCACCCGGCCGGGCGCGACGCGTCGGCTGGTGGGCGGGGAGCGTCGTGGCCATGGCCGGCGCCGTCGAGATGGTGATCATCGTGGGGCAGGTGGTCCGCGGGAAGCGCAGCCACTTCAACCATGAAACCCCCTTCGATGAGGCGCTGTACAACACTATGGCCGTCACCGTCGTCATCCTGTGGCTCGCCACCCTCGCGATCGCCGTCCTGGTGCTCCGCGCACGGATCGCCGACCGCACCTCCGCCTGGGCGATGCGCTTCGGTATCGCGCTCGCCCTCGCCGGGGCCGCCGTCGGCTTCCTGATGACGCAGCCGGCACCCGGCCAGCAGCGCGGGGTGTCCAAGGTGGTGGGCGCGCACAGCGTCGGCGTTCCCGACGGCGGGCCCTCGATGCCGCTGACCGGCTGGTCGACGACCGGCGGCGATCTGCGCATCCCGCACTTCTTCGGCATGCATGCGCTACAGCTGCTGCCGCTGGCCGTCATGGTGCTCATGGCGCTCGCCCCCCGGGTGCCCCGACTGCGCACCGAGCGCGTACGGCTGCGCCTGGTGCAGGTCGCCTCGGCGACGTACACCGCCGTCTTCGCCCTCGTCACCTGGCAGGCGCTGCGCGGGCAGCCGCTGCTGCGGCCGGACGGGGCGACCCTTGCCGCCGCGGGGCTGGTCCTCGCCGGTACGGCCGCCGGGGTGTGGGCCGCGCTACGGTCAACCGGTCCTGCCGGCCGACCGGTTGACGGTGGCGTGCGGAACAGCAGGGAAACGGAGCCGACGGCATGACCGCGCTTCTCTTCCAGCTGTCGTTCTGGCTCGCCGCGCCGGTCTGGCTGCTCATGATCTTCGCGCCGGGGTGGCGGCTCACGGCCAGGGTCGCCGCGTCACCACTGACCGTCGTCCCCGTACTCGCCGTCTATCTCGCCCTCGCCCTGCCCGTATTCCCCGAACTGTGGGCCGCGGTCCGCAGCCCCGACCTGGACGGATTCCGCGCACTGACGGCGCTCGGCGAGGGTGCGGGCGCGATCTGGGCGCAGGTCATCGCGTGGGATCTGCTGCTCGGGCAGTGGATGTACCGCGAGGCGCGGCGGCTCGCCGTCCATCCGCTGATCATGGGGCCGCTCCTGATCCTGACGATCCTGCTCTCGCCCTTCGGACTGCTGCTGTTCCTGCCGCTGCGGGCGGTGCGGTCGCGTGCGGTGGGCAAGCGGGGCCCGGGTGATCCCCGGGAGGCGGCCCTCTCCACCGGCACCTAGCGTGGCCGGCCGCGGCCCGACGGATTCACAGGGACGCTGCCCCGCCGCTCACTCCTCGTCCGGAGCCAACCGCAGCGAGATCGAGTTGATGCAGTACCGCTGATCCGTGGGGGTGGGATACCCCTCCCCCGCAAAGACATGGCCGAGGTGGGAGCCGCAGCCGGCGCAGCGGACCTCGGTGCGCACCATGCCGTGGGAGCGGTCCTCGATGAGCTCTACGGCGTCGGAGTCCTTGGGGTCGCAGAAGGACGGCCATCCTTAGTGTGTGGATACGCACTATTGCGGGATGGTGACATGAGCGAGCGCGTGATCGGCGTCATCCGCCTTTCAGACAAGACGGATGCCACGACCTCACCCGTACGGCAACGAGCCGGCATCACCAACGCAGCGGCAGCATGAGGGGCGACGATCGTCGACTGGGCCGACGACATCGACGTATCCGCTCCCACAAATCTCCCTGGGAGCGCCCGGAACTCTCCAAGTGGTTCGATCGTCCGGAGCAGTGGGATGCCCTCATCTTCTGGCGGCTGGACAGATTCGTTCGAAAGGTCTCGGACTTCACCGAGATGATCAAATGGTGCCAGGCGCATGACAAGAACCTGATCTCTGCCACTGAGACGATCGATATCCGCTCCCCCATCGGCCGGGTCATCGCATACCTCGTGTCAGCTTTCGCCGAAATGGAGGCGGAAGCGATTCGCGAGCGTGTTACCGGATCGCATGACCACCTGCGAAGGAACGGCCGGTGGGCGGTGGTCTCGCTCCATACGGCTACCGGGCCGAGCCCATCCCTGGAGGCAAGGGGGTGCGACTCGTAGAAGATCCTGAGGCCGGCGAGATCGTAAGAGAGATCGCTCGACGGGTAATCGCGCGCGAGTCCTACCTCTCGATCGCCGCGCTTCTCAACGAACGTGAGGTGCCCTCACCTACACACCAGCGCAACATCAGCGCCGGCCGTCCCGTTGAACCCAAGGGGAAGCCCTCGAAATGGCCCGCCCCTTCTTCGGTCCCACCGGGCCTGACGGCACCCGGACGCCGTTGCGGGTGCGCGAGTTCGACATCGGCTACCCCGAACACGGCGATCGCTTTATCTCGGAAGGTGTATCGGCCGGACGCTCCCGGGACAGCACTTTGACACCCAGGGGTTGAGGGCTTGTCAGTGCCTCTGGCTACGCTGGCACAGATATGAAACGGACATGAACCGGCAGCTCGATGACGCCGGTTGGTGAACGGGGGCGCAGTCATGGGCAACGGGTTCAAGAGCGAACCGGGAGTTGCTGAAGGTCGAGGGGAAGAACTTCTCCGAGATCGGCAGGGATTTCTACCAGGCGACCACCAAGCTGAAGAACGGCCTGGCGGCGCAGGGTGACGGTGGAGGCAGCGGAGGCGAAGCGCCGAAGGAGACGACGTTCTCGAGTGTCGCGCAGGACGCCGGGAAGGGCCTGACCACCTTCAGCGACAAGGAAGGCACCCCACCGTGGGGTGACGACGAGCTCGGCGAGAAGTCCGGCGTGGTCTACGAAGACCCACGCGACGGCATGACGGACTCGATGGAGCACCTTGCCACCAAGCTCAATGAAATCGGCAAGGCGTTGGAGCGGATGGCGAAGAACGCACGAGGCCACGGGGGCGTGTGGCGACCATACAGCGGGGTTGCAGGGCCGCCACAGCAGCACCGTCGCGGCAGCCAGGGTCGAGTGTTTGCGCCGTATCGGTTTCGGCGTCGGCTCGGCTCCGGCTCGACGTTTCGACGGCCAACTGCCCCCCGGCAAGTCCGAGTTCCACCGCATGACCGCGCCTGACCCACAGCCGCACCTTCACTGATAGGAGAGAGTCCGTGTCGCATCCCGACGCCCCGGAACCGGTACAGCCCATCCCCGCCACTGCCGAAGAGGCATTGGCTGCCGCTCGCGCCCGATTCGAAGTACTGGATCTGGAAGGAAACCCGGCGCCGTTGTACGTGGCGGAGTTCGACATCGGCTTCCTCGTCCACGCCGTCATGCCCCCACCGCCGCCCGGCACTCAGGCGCCATTGGGTGGCAGTCACATGGTGATCTCCAAAAGCGACGGAGCCGTCACCTATGTCCCCAACTTTCCGCCGGACTCCGCGATCGAGTTGTACCGCAGCCTGCGCCGGCCCAATGACTAGGGCGGCCGCCTGAGGGCTGGACGGCTTTGGACCGGATGTCTGCTACAGCACTGTGACACAACAGAGTTGAGGGATTCAGAAGGGCCCTTGGGTAGGCTCTGGCATGGGCATGGCTCTGCGCCGGCGCAAGCCGGTTGAGCACTCACGAGGCTCCGAATGGCGCCTCCGGCAGCGGAGAAGCAGGGGCCCTTCCGCCGGCGGTGAGGCGGCAGGGGCCGGTCGGCCCACAGGGCTGGGACAACACGAACTGCAGGGGCGACAACGGGGGTCTTCGTCGTCGCCGGCGATCACGGAGAAGGCCATCGCGGGCCTCGACCAGTTCTGGGACGACAAGAAGCGCGAGCACGAGTCGCAGTTGCCCCGCAACAGGGACTTCGACGACAACCTGCTGACGGGTACTCCCGTATCACCCAGGGCTCCACATCCGGCGACCGTGCCGAGCTGCTTGTCCAGCTCACGGGACGCACGTCGGAGAACCACGAATTCCCGACGCATTACGATATTCACGGCCGCAGCCCGGAAAAGCAACTCCTGGACCACCTGCGGGAACTCACGGAAAGCGGCAGACCGGTCGTTATCGGCACCCGCCCCAGGGGCACGGATGTGGAGAACAATATGGAGAAAAACCTCCTGAGTTCACACGCCTACGAGATCGTCTCGGTCGACGACAAGGGCCTGATTCAATTGCGCAATCCGCACAACAAGGACCATCCCGAGCCGCTGACCATCAAGGAATTCATGAAATGCTGCAGCAACCAGTAAGCGTCTTTGGAGGATGAGAAATGAGTAGAGCCGACACGATTCACCTCTGGCACGGGATTCAGAAAAATACCGAGAGCGCGAGCTACACAGTGATGGACATCTACAGGGACTCCGACGCCTCGGTCAGGGTTCGGCTCGGGATCGCCGCCGCCGAGGAGCAATATCACACCCTCCGCATCGGCGAGACCTTCCCCGTGGGCGACGAGACATGGCAGCTTGCCGACCTGACGGGTTGGCCGAGCGAGGACGACTGGACCGTGGTGCTGCGCCGCGTCGCGACTGCCCCGGCCTGAGACCGCCACCGCCCACTTCTGCAGGCGACACCGCCTGCCCGGGTCATGCGGCAGCAAGAGCCCGGGCCGTTCCTTCACCCGCGGCCACGCATAGGGTCGAGGAGTCATCGCGCACCGAGGAGGACCATGCCCGAGCCAACCACCGACGCCCCCGGAATCCCCGAGGAAGAGGTCGCCGGTCGCGTCGGCGCATGGTGGCGTGAGGGTGGGCGCGGCGGCCAAGTGGCCTATCTTGTCCCGACGGACGGCCATGGTGCCTGGGCCATCGTGCGGGAGATACACGAGCACGTGCCCGGCAGTGTTGTCGTCGACGCCACCGGTCTCACCGCCGAGCAGGTCATGCAGCAGGCCCTCGCGGCGCTCGGGGTCGATCTGTCCGAGGACAAGCGGGACGACTGGCGTTTCGCGCTCGGCGCGTGGCCCGAGGAGCGGTTGCTGCTGGTCGTCAACGCCCACCGTGCCGGGACGACACGGCGGTCGTACGAGCCCGAGCGGCTGGTGACCTGGATTCTTCGGCAGTTGGCGCGTGGCAAGTTGGCCGTGATGGTCCATGTGGTTCCGCGGTTGCTGCTTACGGGGGCCGATCCCAGGGAAGTGTTCCGGGTTTCCGCGCCCGCCACCGGGCCGTCGGTGGCGCCGGACTCGGCCGCCCTGCGGGCCTTGGCCCTTGCCGAGCCCCGCCATGTGCCTCTCCCCGTCTGGGCCCAACTTGTCACCGGGCTGACCGGTGAAGCGGCATCCGAAGACGAACTCACCGAATTCGCGAGGGAAGAGCCCGGAATTCTTCGGCTCGGGCCGCTCGGGGTTTCCTTTGTCAACGAGGGCCTGGCCGAGACCTTGCGCCGGGAGGCCGAATCCACCGAACTCCGCCGTGTCCATGGGCATGTGGTTACTTGGCTGATGCGCTCGGCACCGGATATGCGCCACCCCGGCGGGTGGGCCAGACGTGGCGCCGTCGGTCTGTACGCGGCCACTGGGCTCGCCATGCACGCCGTGCAGGCGGGAACGTACGGCGAAGTCCTTCGGGACGGACGCGTCATCGCCAATCTGCCGCAAACGGCACTCATGGACGCGGCACGCAGCATCACCTTCCTCATCCCCGGAAACACGGCCGCCTCCGACGCCATTCATCTGTGGGGCTGGGATGTCACACCGCGGCATCAGACGGACTGGGCTTCGTGGCTGCACTTGATGGCTCTTTCGCGCGACGATCTCGAGGTCGCGTCAGCGATCGTCTCCTCTGGGGTGGCACTGCCCTGGCAGGCCAAGTGGGCGCATTGGCGGCCGCCGGGCGGCTATCACGCGAGCTATCTTGAGGCCGGGAGATTCGCCGCCCTGACGGAGGTGCGCTGGCAGGGGCGTCCCGCCATCGCCGGCTTGCAGCAGCGGACGGTGAACGGGGAACGGCAGCCGTTCGTCTCGATCTGGGACGTGGAGACGGGGGACCATGTCGCGGGCCCCTGGGAGCACGACGAGATTCCGCAGGAGCATCGTGCTGATCTCACCTGGCCCGCGTCGTCCGGGAACGGCTCCGCCGCGCCTGCTCGTGTCCGAGAGTTGTTCGCCGCATCGTCCCCCCGACGAGACGGCCGGGCTTTCATGCTGCCCTGCGCGCCGCTGGCCGTGGGTGAAGTCGTCGTCTTCGCGGGCAACTTGGGGCTGATCGCCGTCAAGCCCGCGGACGGCGTGGACATCTCCGACTTCGGTGCCCGGCTGCAGCCTCTGAGCGGGGACTACACGGACGCGGGCCCGTGCCGTCCGATCGACGCGCCGGCACCGAGTCACGAGGACCTCATCGCACTGTTCGGCGAGGACCTGCTCTATCCCATCGAGGCCGAGGACTTTCCGGATCGGCTCACCCATGCGGCGACGCGCGAACTTCTCCTTGATTTCGGTCTGCCCTACATGAACGAAGGGGCCATGGGGCTTTTCCCGTTCGGCAACTGGGAGATGGGAATTCTCGACGAACTGCCCTCCTGGCCCGAGGGAATCGAGCCCGTCCCCGAAAGCGGGCCCTTCTTCCAGATCGGCAAGTGGATAGGCGGCAAGCTCGTCGTCGACGGTCCCACCGGACACGTCCTGCGCGTTCCCACGGAGCCGGGCCAGGGGCACCTCGTCGGCCTTCCCATCGCGCACAGCCTCGAAGTTTTCCTCACCATGGTCGCGCTGTTCGTCACCGGGTGGCGTACGCGGGACATTGCGCCCCCGGCCAGTTCCGAGCGCGAGCAGGTCGCCTATTGGGTCCTGGGAGCGCTGGCCGAAGTCGACGAGACGGGCGGTGAGCAGCCCGCCTGGTCGTACGTACTCCACAACACGTGATGCCGACCACAAAGTTGCTGGACTTCCCGGGAAGCTCTGTTCACCTCACCCGCGACATCGAAGAGACCGTCGGCAGTCAATGGTGCGACTCCCCCAGGGGTTCCAGGAGCGCGAGGGGAATCTGGTGCCTGTGACGGTCGGGAATGGGTCCGTCGGCCATCCGATGGAGACCGCACAAGGTTTCGACTGGGTGTACGGCCCGAGAGGTCTCTCCGTGCTTCACGCACCGTTCGAGTACCGGCTTCACCGCGAGTGCGCCTGGAGCGCAACGTGCTGGACCTCCCGGTGGATCACGGAATGTTGGCCAGTGTCGCCTTGGGGGGACTGTTTACATTCTCAGAGCGACTCTGCATCCCCCTGGCCCTGGAAGTGCTCACCGCATACTGGGAAGAGGAGTTCGACATCCCCGTGAAGGACCGTCCCCGCCCGATGCAGGCACGGAGGCTGCGACGCAGTCAACTCCCATCAGAGATCGTCCCGCTCCGACCTGACTGGCGAGACGAAGAAGTGACGACCGCAGATGAGGCAGACCAAGACACCGCTTCGCGCTTCGTCCGAGAATTCATCAAGTCCAACCCAAGTGATACAGCAGAGATGTCGATTGGCTGGACCGAGATCTACGTCTACACCGGAATGGTGCGACTATCTCGTGGTTTGTCGACGCCGACGACACCACGATTTCCGTCGCCGTCGCGGGTGCGGTTGTGGGCCACCCGATCACAAGGGTCGACGGTCACGCGTGGGTGTACGGGCCATTGCCCGCGACACTGCATGCCCCGTTCGAGTACCGAGTCCATCGTCGGTCCGGCAGGCTGATTCTCGACATCTCCCTCTACTGGGACCTTTGGACCGAGAACGGCGCCGGCGTCTCCGACGTCAGACGCGGCGTCGATGCACTGACCAGCCTCGGTGGGCAACTCGCCTGACTGACATCGTCATTGAGGTTCTCCAACGTGGCGTTGAGACATGGTGGAGGACGACGAGGGCCTGTCACCAGCCGACTGGCGTGATTGCATCTTCGGGTCCTTCGGGCGGCATCAGATCTCCCTCGCTGACGGTGTACGTCAGCGAGGGGTAGACGAAGTCCGTTTCTGTGTTCTCGCGGCGCCGCATTCGGAAGAAGTCGCGCCTCTGCTCATCGTCGGCCGACGTGAGCCGCGCGCCCTGTGGCAGGTGCGGGAGTCCGCCGCTGAACCGGATGAAGGTCTTCGACGTGCGAAACGTCACGCCCAGCCACTGGTTGTCCGCCACCTGGGCGGGCGCGTCCAACACGATCCTGTGCTTGAGCCGTCGATTCAAAGCGACGGAAAAAGCGACGATGCCGTGGTGGTCGAGAGGGATCTCAAGCTTCTCGTCACCGGGCTGCTTCGTTTCGAAGATCAGCTTCCTCGGCGGTCCGGATTCGGGATACCGGTAGCAGGAGAAAACAGCGATGAACGATTCTTCGGCCAGATCAAGGGCCTGGTCGGAATGGCCGCCCATCTTGGTGTATGCGTTCGTGTAGCGCTCGATGAGAGCATTGTTGAAGCCAACCGGAAGCTCCGCACACTCCTGGATCTGTTGCGCCAGCCGTTCGTGTACCGCCCGGAAACGCTGCATCGGGCTGCCGTATTGAGTGGTGGTGCGTACGAGAGGCACATCGCCGGCATTGTCAATCTTCGTGAGTGCGGCGCCCTGCCGGCCTTTACCCACGTCTTCCCAGCGCACCGACGCGGACAGTTCCGCGAAGAGGTTCTCTTCAGTCGGCAGAGTGCAAGAGAAGATCTCGTCCCAAATCCTAGTCTCGGGGGGCAATGTAGTCTCCCGTGTTCATGCTGAAGAGGAATGCGTCGCCGTAGTCGATGAAGGACGAGGTCCTGTTCTCCTCGGCGTACAGCCTGCGCAGCGCGTCCATGCCGGCCTCTGTGGGAGGCTCCAGCGGCACCCGGTCACCTGCCCCTGTTCCTCCCGCTACCTTGAGGTAGGTGTGGCCGTCCTCATGCATGGCTTCCGCGCTCGAACAGCGGACCACGTATCCCAGTCGGGTCGGGAGCAGTTCGGCATCCAACGCCGACGGCCGGATCTCGTGCGTATAGAGGCGGTTGGCGGACAGCGGCATGAAGAAGACAGAGCCGGGATAGAGCGTCACGGTGAATTGCGCGGGGAACGAGGCGTCGTCGCGTTCTTCAGTAGGATCCTTGAGGCGAAAGTGGAGTCGAGTCAAACCGCTGACACCCTCCGCCCCGAAGTCGAAGGGGTCTTCGGTCAGCGGCCGCAGGTCATCGAGCTGGTCGTAGAACGTGCAGAAGGCCATGATGCCGTTGACGGGCATGTCCTTGGTCTTGTCGGCATGCGCAGAGATCC
This sequence comes from Streptomyces sp. NPDC048483, assembly GCF_040651455.1. Taxonomy (NCBI): domain Bacteria; kingdom Bacillati; phylum Actinomycetota; class Actinomycetes; order Kitasatosporales; family Streptomycetaceae; genus Streptomyces; species Streptomyces sp. NPDC048483. Next base: position 106,797 of record NZ_JBEZJZ010000009.1, on the reverse strand, counting down.
GAGCCTTGGACTGCTTGCGCTCCGCCGTTGCAAGGGTGTTGTGGTAGATCTGGGCCAGGACGTGATTGAGCGGTGCCTGGTTCCGGAAGACAGTGGTGGCCTCGCGATTGAGGTCGCCGACAATGCGTGTGTCGGTGGGCCGGAAGTCCTCGGTGGGCCCAGAGAGATTCGTGGAGCATCGGAGCAGGCGGAAATGCAGTGCGTCTCCGACTCGTGTGACGGGCGTCAGATAGATTCCACTGCGATGGGCCGTTCCCGGCTTGGTGGACTCTGTCAGGGACTGGAACGTGTGCTCCGCACGAATGCGGTCGAACTCATCGGAGCCGAGCCCGAAGAAGCGTCGGTAGTACACACCGACGCCGTGTACGCGGAGGGGCACTCTGCCGAGGTCGACAAGGGGCCACGGCGCACCCACGCCCTCGGGGTAGCCGTGTGAAAGCTCCCGGATAACGAACACGCGGGCGGCGGCCTGCAGTCGACAGTCGCTGATCCCGGATATGTCGCCGCACAGATAGACGGTCTTTCGTGCGAGGTCGGGCGGAGCTGAAGCCAGGCCCTCGGGCGTGATGGTGGTCCCGAAGAAGGCCCTGACCCATTCCTGGTCCTGCATCACCGACGGCGCGACCAAGATGTTGCTCGAATCATCAACGCGGGCTTCTGCGAACTCTGTTGTGCCCATTCAACGGTACCTGCCATCCACGCTTGCGAGTAATCCCCCGGCGAGGAGAGCGAGGTGGCCAGTTCCGTACCCGGAGGGCGAGAATGAAGCCACCCCATGGCCTCGCTGTCCCGAGGCAGACGAGAGGGCTGGTGCCCCTCTCGTGGGAAGGGCGCTGAGAAGGTAGCCCGTTCATGTCCTCGGCACACGGAACGCTAGCAGTCTGGCCCGGGATCACGTCGTACGGATTCTCCGTACGCACAGGCGACTGACGACCAGACGACAGGACATCGGGACACGGTGGCGACGCCGTCCTATTACCGTGATGAAGTTCGGGAGCGGTGGCGGCGAGGAGCGGCATGACTGTGGCATCGGTGGGCATCCCCGCGGAAGGAGTGCCCGGTCGCGTGGGCGCGTGGTGGCGTGGCGGTGGGCGGGGTGGCAGCGCTCCTTCGTTGAGGAGGGCGTGGCCGAAGCCCTGCGACGCGCAGTCGATTCCGAGGACCTTCCCGAGGGGTTGACCCATCAGCCGTCTCGCGAGCTTTTTACCGAGTTCGGCCTGCCGGACGTGGGCGAGGGCGAGGGCGTGGGCGAGGGCGAGGGCGAGGGCGAGGGCGACATGAGGCTACTGCCGTACGGAGATTGGGAAGTCGGCCTCTTCGACGAGGTGGCCGATGCCCGCACAAGGCTCCCTGTGCGGGCATCCTCCAGTCCAACAACAGCCGGTTGCGGGTCAGTCCTCGTCAGCCGTCAGCCGCAGTGAGATCGAGTTGATGCAGTACCGCTGGTCCGTCGGGGTGGCGTACCCCTCGCCCTCGAAGAGATGACCCAAGTGGGAGCCACACTTCGCGCAGCGGACCTCGGTGCGGTCCATTCCGTGCGAATGGTCGGACAAAAGTTCCACCGCGTCTGAGTGATGTGCATCCCAGAAGCTCGGCCAGCCGCAGTGGCTCTCGAATTTGGTGTCGGAGCGGAAGAGTTCGGCGCTGCAGGCGCGGCAGGAGTAGACGCCCGTGGTCTTGGTGTCGGTGTATTCGCCCACGAAGGCGGGCTCGGTGCCGGCCTCGCGGAGGACCTGGTACTCCGCGGGGGTCAGCTCGGCGCGCCACTGGTCGTCGGGCTTGTCGATCTCGTACGGCATCTGGGGCCTCCTCGGCTCAGCCGGCCAGGCGGGTCAGGATGGCGGGGCCGAGGTCGGTCACATCGCCCGCGCCCATGGTGAGAACAAGGTCACCGGGCTTGGTCATTCCGGCGATGAGGTCGGGGACGGCTGCCCGGTCACTCTCGGCGGTGACATCGGCACCGGCGGCGCGCGCGGCGTCGATGATCAAGGTGCTGGTGACGCCCGGGATCGGGTCCTCGCGGGCCGGATAGATGTCCAGGACGACGGAGGCGTCGGCGAGGGCGAGTGCCTGGCCCATTTCCGCGCCGAGCTCCTGGGTGCGGGAGAAGAGGTGCGGCTGGAAGACCACCAGGACCCGGGAGCTGTCCGCGACGGCGCCGCGGATGGCGTCGAGGTCGGCGGTCATCTCGGAGGGGTGGTGGGCATAGGAGTCGATGACCTGGACGCCGGCCGCCTCGCCCTTGAGCTGGAGGCGGCGCTTGACGCCGGTGTAGGTGCCGAGCGCGGAGGCGAGGTTGTGCGGCGGCAGGTCCAGGGCGACGCCGGCGGCGAGGGCGGCGACGGCGTTGTGGGCATAGTGCCGGCCGGGGACGGAGACGGTGAAGGTCAGGATCTTGCCGCTGGTGAGGGTGACGGTGACGTCGCTGGTCAGGCCGCGGGGGTTGACCTTGAGGATGCGGACGTCGGCGTCCCTGGACTCGCCGTAGGTGACGACCTCGATGTCGTAGCGGCCGGAGATCTTGTCGGTCAGCTCGCGGGCGCCGGGGTGGTCGGCGGAGATGACGAGGGTGCCACCGGGGCGGATGCGGCCGACGAAGGTCTCGAAGGACTCGTAGATCTCGTCCATCGAGGCGTAGTTGGCGTGGTGGTCCAGCTCGACGTTGAGGACGATGGCGACCTCGGGGGCGTACTTGTGGAAGCTGCGGTCGCTCTCGTCGGCTTCGGCTACGAAGATCTGGCCGGTGCCGTGTTCGGCGTTGGAGCCGGGGGCGTCCAGGTCGCCGCCGATGGCGTAGGACGGCTTGAGGCCGAGCGAGGTGAGGGAGACGGCCAGCATGGAGGTGGTGGTCGTCTTGCCGTGGGTGCCCGCCACGGCGATGGGGCGCAGGCCGTCCATGAGGGCGGCGAGGGCGTCGGAGCGGTGGACGACCGGGATGCCGCGCTCCTGGGCGGCGACGAGCTCGGGGTTGTCCGCGCGGATGGCGGAGGAGACCACGACGCTGGTGGCGTCCGCGGCGAGATGTCCGGCGGCGTGGCCGATGTGGACGGTGGCGCCGAGGTCGCGCAGGGCCTGGGCGGTCGCGGAATCCTTGGCGTCGCTGCCCGCCACCTTGGCGCCGCGCTGCGCGAGGATCTTGGCGATGCCCGACATGCCGGCTCCGCCGATACCGATGAAGTGCGGCCGGTCCATCGAGGCTGGGATGGCGGGTGCCATGGGTGGGTCTCCCTGAATCGTCATCGTCGCGTGCGGTGGTGCGGTGGTGCTGTCTGTCTGCGTGCGGTCGTGCTTCTGGTGATTCTCGCACTCGGCACCGACAGAGCGGGGCGCGACGGTCACTCGGGGGCGGTTCCGGGCGCTCAGCGGCGGATCAGGCCCTGTGCCGTGGCGGCCGCGACCGCCGAGGTGCGGGAGTCGACGCCCAGCTTGGCGTAGATGTGGACGAGGTGGGACTTGACGGTCGCCTGGCTGAGGAAGAGCTGTTTGCTGATCTGCGCGTTGGACAGGCCGTCGGCGACGAGCTGGAGGACCTCGGTCTCGCGGCGGGAGAGCGCGGTGGCGGGGGTGCGCATGCGGTCCATCAGGCGCAGCGCGATGGTGGGCGCGAGGGCGGACTTCCCGGCGGCGGCGGTGCGGACGGCGGCGGCGAGCTCCTCGGGCGGGGCGTCCTTGAGGAGGTAGCCGGTGGCGCCGGCCTCTATGGCGGCGAGGATGTCGACGTCGGTGTCGTACGTGGTCAGGACCAGGACGCGGGGGGCGCCCTCGCGGGCGGTGATCTCGGCGGTGGCCTGGGAGCCGAGCATCTTGCCGCCGAACTGGAGGTCCATCAGGACGACGTCGACATCGAGCTGGGCGGCGAGGCCTACGGCCCCTTCGGCGGTGGGGACGTCGGCGACGACCTCGAAGTCCGGTTCGGTCTCCAGGACGGCGCGCAGTCCGGCCCGTACGACGGGGTGGTCGTCGGCGAGCAGCAGCCGGATGGTGGGGGCACCTCCCTGCTCGAGCGGAGCCGAGAGCTTGGGGGAGTCCGTGGCGGTCACGTGGCGGCCTCCGGGGTGGCGGGTGCTGCGGGGCAGGGCAGGGTGACGGCGATGGCGGTGCCCTCTCCGGGGGCGGACTCCACGGCGAGGGTGCCGTGCAGGGCGCGGGCCCGGGCGCGCATGGCGGCGAGGCCGAAGCCGGCGCCGGAGGCGGCCGCGGAACCGGGGGCGGCCACCCGGGAGGGGACGAAGCCCGTTCCGTCGTCGACGACGTCCAGGGCGACCTCGGTGTCCATGTAGCTGAGGGTCAGCTCGACCCGTTCCGCGCCGGCGTGCTGGACGGTGTTGGCGAGCGCGGACTGGGCGATGCGCAGCAGGGCGACCTCGTGCGGGGTGGGGAGTTCGGTGGGGGCGCCGGAGACGTGGCAGTGCACGGCGAGGCCGGAGGCGCGGGCGGTGGTGGCGCAGAGCCGTTCCAGGGCGGCGGGCAGCGAGCCGGCCTCCAGGTCGGGCGGGCTGAGGGCGCGGACGAAGCGGCGGGCCTCGGCGAGGTTGTCGACGGCGGCGACACGGGCCTGCCGGACATGGCCGAGGGCCGTCTCGGGGCGCTCCGGTATGGCGCGTTCGGCGGCGCGCAGCAGCAGCTGGATGCTGGAGAGGCCCTGCGCGAGGGTGTCGTGGATCTCGCGGGCCAGACGCTCGCGCTCGGCGAGGACGCCGGCGGTGTGTTCGGCGGTGGCCAGGTCGCTGCGGGCGGCGGTGAGCTCCTCGATGAGGCGGCGGCGCGCCTCGCTCTCCCGGTAGAGCGCCTCGTAGCCCAGGACGACAGCGACCGCGACGGCCGCGCCGAGGGCGGGGCCGACGACCGTTCCGACGCTCAGGGTGTGGGTGTGCCATCCGAATCCGGCGATGGCGATGACGGTGGTGGCCACGACGGCGGGCAGTGCCCCGCGCAGCGGCAGCAGATGCAGCTGGACGAAGAAGAGCGGGAAGGCCAGCCAGATGCCGTCCGGGGTGAGGGCGAGAAGCAGCATCCACAGGAGCGCCACGGCGCCGAGCCAGAGGGCGGCGGCCGTGGTGGAGGTGCGGATGCGGGGCAGCGAGGGGCCCGCGGCGTAGAGGGCGAAGAGGGCGAGGGCGGTGATGATGACGGCCGGGGCGTCGGCAGCGTGGTCGGCAACCGCCCGCAAGGAGGCGAGCGCGAGCAGCGCGGCCACCATCAGGTGGAGGCAGGTGCGCAGCACCCGCAGCACGGGGGTGAGGGAGTGATCGCTCCCGGCTTTCTCGGTCACGGCCCTATCAGGCTAAGGGCCGCTCCGACCTGCGGCATCAATCGAAAGGTGGAGCGCCTGCTGATCGAAGGGCGGAGCGCGGGCCGCATCTTTCGATACGGGCGAACCAGACCCTGGTGCGATGCCACGGGCCCCTGCTTCGGGCGACGGTGGGACCAGTCGCCGGGCGGTGGGGCCCGGCGGCGCCGATCCGAGGATGGCAAAGCCTGTGTTCGTCGCGTGGAGAGACCTGAGGTTCGCCAAGGGGCGGTTCGCCCTGATGGGCACCGTCATTGTGCTGATCACGGTGCTGGTGGGCCTGCTGTCGGGCCTGACGGCGGGCCTGGGCCGGGAGAACACCTCGGCGATCACCGCGCTGCCCGCCGACCACCTGGTGTTCTCGGCGCCCGCCGAGGGCAGCGCCGTCTCGTTCAGCGACTCGCGGCTGCCGGAGCGGACCGCGCAGGGCTGGGCACGGGTGCCGGGCGTACGGCGCGCCGAGCCGCTGGGGATCGCCACGACGAAGGCGGAGGCGGGGAGCAGGACCGCGGCCGTGTCGGCGTTCGGCATAGGTTCCGGGTCGCCGCTGGCGCCGGGAGGGGTGTCGCCCGGTGACGGCGAGGCGGTGCTGTCCGAGAAGGCCGCGGATTCCCTGGGCGTACGGGCCGGCGGTTCGCTCACGCTGGGCGGCCGCACGGTCGAGGTGGCGGCGGTGACGGGTGCGGCGATGTACAGCCACACGCCCGTGGTCTGGACGTCGCTCAAGGGCTGGCGGCAGCTGGCCGGCGGCTCCGGTGGCGCGACCGTCCTGGCCCTGTCCACCACCGGTGCGGCCGATCTGGCCGCCGCCGACGAGAAGCTCGGCACCGAAACCGTCACGGCCGACGACGCGCTGAAGGCCATCGGCTCCTACAGCGCCGAGAACGGCTCCCTCCAGCTGATGCGCGGCTTCCTCTTCGCGATATCCGCGCTGGTCATCGGCGCCTTCTTCACGGTGTGGACGATCCAGCGCAGCGGCGATGTCGCCGTCCTGAAGGCGCTCGGCGCCTCGACCCGGTCCCTGCTGAAGGACGCGCTCGGCCAGGCCGTCGTCCTCCTGGTGATCGGTACGGGCCTGGGGACCGCGGTGGCGGCCGGGGTGGGCGCCGCCGTCGGGGGCACGGTGCCGTTCGTCCTCGACCCCGCCACAGTGCTGATACCGGCCCTGATCATGATCGCGCTGGGTGCCGTCGGCGCTGCCCTGTCCATCCGCCGCATCACGTCCGTAGACCCGCTGACCGCCCTGGGAAGTGCCCGATGAGCCTCGAGATGACCGATGTCACCCTCACCTACCCCGACGGCGGCGGCCGGCTGACCGCGCTGGACGCGGTGTCGCTGGAGGTGCCGGCCGGCCGGATGACGGCGGTGATCGGCCCGTCCGGCTCCGGCAAGTCGAGCCTGCTGGCGGTGGCCGCGACGCTGATCACCCCGGACCGCGGGCGGGTGGTGGTCAACGGCACGGACACCACGGGTCTGAGCCGTGCCGAGCTGACGGCGCTGCGCCGCACGACCATCGGCACGGTCTTCCAGCAGCCGAATCTGCTGCCGTCCCTGACGGCTGCCGAGCAGCTCCAGGTGATGGCCCACCTGGACGGCCGCTCACCCCGTAAGGCCAGGTCGCGGGCGCTGGAGCTGCTGGCGGCGGTCGGCCTGGAGGGTCAGGCCGACCGGCGGCCGCACCAGCTGTCGGGCGGTCAGCGGCAGCGGATCAACATCGCCCGGGCGCTGATGAACGAGCCGTCCGTCCTGCTGGTGGACGAGCCGACCAGCGCGCTCGACCACGAGCGGGGCGCCGCGGTGCTCGATCTGCTGACCACCCTCACCCATCAGCGCGCGACCGCGACGGTGCTGGTCACCCACGACCGTTCACATCTCGACGCGGCGGACGCGATGGCCGAGGTGCTGGACGGCCGGCTGAGCGTCCCGCTACGGACGTGAGAACGGGCCGCGGGTGTTGCCTGGGCCGTGTCGTCTAGCTTCCGCCCTTGGCGGGCTCGTCGGGTGCGTGCGAGAAGAGTTTGAGGACCGGCACGCCGACCTTGTGGCGGGCGCGGGAGGCCCAGTCGCGGTGGAAGAACTCCTCGACGAAGTGCGGGGCGGTCAGCACGATCACCTCGTCGGCGTGGGTCTGCTCGACCACGGACGTCAGTAGGTCAAGCGGGTGGTCCTCGACCACCTGTCCGACGGCCTCGGCCCCGGTGGCGCGCAGCGAGGCGAGGGTGTGGGACAGGGCGCGCTCGACGGGAAGCTCCGCGGTGATCTCCTCGCCCTCGCGCACCGCCTCGTCGAACTCCCCCAGCGCGACGTCGTCGATGGCCCGCAGCAGGACGTCCTGCTTGCCGCGCGGCTGCATCAGGACGACGAATGATCCCTGGTCATCGCCGTGCAGGGTGGTCACAAACTCCACGTCGGCGGGCGTCAGCGGCTTCTCGATCATCAATACGCTCGTGAACACGACGGACGCCCTTCTCCTCTTCGGGCCCGCATGGCACGGAGCCCACAGAAACCATCCTGCCCCGTCGCCACGCGGGACCTGTTGGCCTTTAGTGTGCCCAACCGGGGCTAAGCGGAACTGGTAATTCCGTTCATTGTCAGGACCGACGGTATCGGGTGAAGAGGAACCCGGCCTCCTCCAGAACGGACGCCAGCGCGAACCGTTCCGGAACCGCCACCGCGGGCCCGTTCATGATCCTCGGGGCGTCGCCGACGGCCACCACCGGAGCCAGCGACAGACACATCTCGTCCAGCGCCCCGGCCGCCGCGAACTGCCCCAGAAGCGACGGCCCGCCCTCGGTGAGCAGCCGCTCGAGCCCCCGCCCGGCGAGCACCCCGGCCACCCGCGCCGGGTCCACGCCCAGCCCTTCGCCCGCGAAGAGCACCTCGACGCCTGCCGCCCGCGCCTCGTTCACCCGGTCCGACGAGGCGCCCGCACCGGTCAGTACGAGGGTGGGGACCACGGGCGCGGCAAACAACGGCAGGGTGAAGTCCAGCCCCAGCCCCGCGGTCACCACGGCGATGGCGGGCGCCGGGCCCTGGCCCGCGGCGGCCCGCCGGGCGGCGAACGCCTCGCGGGCACGGGCAGGCCGGTAGCCCTCCTGCCGGACCGTTTCGGCGCCGACCACCACCGCATCCGCGAGGCCGCGCAGCACGCCGAAGATCCGCATATCGGCGTCGCTGGAGAGCGGCTGGGAGCGGCCCTCGTGATGGGCCGCGCCATCCATGGAGGAGACCATGTTCGCCCGCAGCCACCCGGTGCGGCCGGCCCGCGCCGGGTCGTCCGCCGCCGGGTACGCATAGGCGTCGGCCAGCTCGTCCAGCGTCCACTCGCGGTCCGTGGTGTCCGCCGGCACCGGCCCCGACGTGGGGTTCTCAGCGTCCCCGGCCCCTGTGGACGAGCCGGTGTGCTGGGCGGGCGGAGGAGTGAATGGCGGGTACAGGCGTCGCATGGCGGCAGTGTGACATGCCTCGCTCACCGGACCGAGGGGTCCCGCGGAGCGACTAGGCTGGACGGCTGTGTCGTCGTCTTCGCAGCCCTCGTCCTCGTCCTCCCAGCCCGCCCCGATATCCGGGGCGCCGGCTGACGGGAGCGACGCGGCCCCCGCCGCGCTCACCGCCCGAGCGCCGCATGTCCCCGCCGACCGTCTGGTCGCGGAGATGGTGCCGCCGCCCCGTTTCCAGGGCGCCCGCTTCGACACATACCTACCCGACGCGAACCAGCCCAGCCAGGCCGAGGCCGTCCAGGTGCTGAGCACCTTTGCCGCAAGCATCGGGGCCGGGGCCGGCGAAACCGCGAAGCGGCGCTGGTTCGCCAAGAAGCCCGCCGCCCCCAAGGGCCCCCGCGGTGTCTATCTGGACGGCGGCTACGGCGTCGGAAAGACCCACCTTCTCGCCTCCCTGTGGCACGCCACCGCCGCCCCGCCCGAGCGCAAGGCCTTCGGCACGTTCGTCGAGCTCACCAACCTCGTCGGCGCGCTCGGCTTCCAGCAGACCGTCCGCACCCTCGGCGAGCACAAACTGCTGTGCATCGACGAGTTCGAGCTGGACGACCCCGGTGACACGGTCCTGGTCTCCACCCTGCTCGGCAAGCTGGTCGACTCCGGCGTGGCGCTGGCCGCCACCTCCAACACGCTGCCCGGCAAGCTCGGCGAGGGCCGGTTCGCGGCCGTCGACTTCCTGCGCGAGATACAAGGACTCAGCGCCCATTTCCGCCCGCTGCGCATCGACGGCGAGGACTACCGTCACCGCGGCCTGCCGGAGGCGCCCGCCCCATTCGACGACGAGACCGTCACCCGCGTCGCATATGGCACCCCCGGCGCCTCGCTCGACGACTTCCCCTCCCTGCTGGACCACCTCTCCAGGGTCCACCCCAGCCGCTACGGGGCGATGTGCGACGGCATACAGGCCGTCTGCCTCACCGACGTCCAGGCGGTGCCCGACCAGTCCACCGCGCTGCGTCTGGTGGTCCTCGCCGACCGGCTCTACGACCGCGAGATACCGGTGCTGACCTCCGGCAAGGCCTTCGGCGAGCTGTTCAGCGACGAGATGCTGCGCGGCGGCTACCGGAAGAAGTACTTCCGAGCCATATCCCGGCTGACGGCGCTGGCCCGCGACGCGGGGGCGCTGGCCGGGCACCAGGCGGCCTAGGGGCTCTTGCCGTAGTGCCGGGCGAGGGCGTGGAACGCCTTCTTCGGCTCCCATGGCATGCCGGGATACGCCTGTGACGGGGTCCCGTCGAGGGTCTTCACGATGCCGAACGAGCCGAGGTCCAGGTCCGTGCGGGGGTCCGCCCGGTGCGGGAGCACGTCACAGGCGAAGCTGAACCAGAAGGTCGAGTCGACGCCCTCCGCCTCGAAGACCGGCAGCAACTCATCCATGTAGCGGACCTGTTCGCCCTCGTCCCGTACCGTCCCCGGCCGGATGGTGTGGTCCGGCTCGATGACGGTGAAGCCGGCGGCGCCGAACTGGAAGCCGCGCTGCTCCAGGCCGCCTGGGAGGAACTCCTCCCGGTCGGCTACCAGGAGCTGACGTACGAGGGCGTGGCGGCCCGTGCCCACACCAGCCGGACGGTGCTCTACCGGCGCTGGCCCCAGCGCCGCGATCTGGTCCTGGCCGCCCTGCGCCACCAGACGCCGCCGCTGGCCCCGCCCGCGCCGGACGCCGGGTCGCTGCGCGGCGATGTACTCGGACTGCTGCGTTTCATCGCCGCGAGGATGACCGATCTCGCACCGGTTCTCCAGGTGCTCACCGACGGCCGTACCCGCGACAGCGACCTCAGCGATTTTGTGGCGGACCGCACGCAGGAGGCCGGCGGGGACGCGATGGCGGCCGTGCTCGACCGCGCGGCGCGGCGAGGCGAGGTCGAGCCCTCCCGCCTTCCCGCCCGGGTCACCGCGCTGCCCGTCCACCTGGTGGTCGCCGAGACCCTGCTCACGCATCGCGCGCCGTCGGAAGCGGCCCTCACGGAAGTGGTGGACCAGATTTTCCTCCCGTTGGTCGGCCACTACGGGGCGCCGGAAGGGGGCGGATGAGGGCCGGCGAGTCCCTTCGGCCCCACGCGCATCCGGGGGAACGCTGGTTCGCCTGGTTCCCGGCGGCGGGTGCGCGTGGTACACACAACCGGGTCACGTCTCCTGTCCGCCAACAGGGAGTTGCCCATGTCTGCGACACGACGTCAGATCCTGGCAAGAACCGGCGCGTTGGGGGCGTCCATCGCCTTCGCCGGCAGCCTCTCGGAGATCTTCGCGGGGACCGCGACCGCCCAGAGCATGGGCAAGAGCGGCTACGGACCGCTGGTCCCCGACCCCGACGGCCTGCTCGACCTCCCCCAGGGTTTCCGCTACCGGGTCCTCTCCCGGGAGGGCGACCCGCTGCCCTCCGGCGAGGGCAAGGTCCCCAGCAACTGCGACGGTATGTCGGCGTTCCCCGGACGCCGCGGCGGCACCTACCTCGTCCGTAACCATGAGAACCGCACGAACTCCCGCTCCGCCGTCCCCCGGGTCCCCGATCTGACGTACGACCCCGGCGGCGAGGGCGGCTGTACGGCCCTGGAACTGGACCGGGACAACCAGGTGCGCTCCGAACGGGTCGCCATCGCCGGTACGTCCACCAACTGCGCGGGCGGCCACACCCCTTGGAACACCTGGCTGACCTGCGAGGAGACCGAGTTCCGGGCCGGGGAGGAGAACTACACCAAGGACCACGGGTTCATCTTCGAGGTCGATCCCTACGACCCGCGGCGCACCGGGGCCGTTCCGCTGACCGCGATGGGCCGCTTCCAGCACGAGGCCATCGCGGTGGACCCCGGCACCGGCACGGTCTACGAGACCGAGGACGCCTTCGAGAAGCCGTTCGGCCTCTTCTACCGCTTTCTGCCCGAGAAGCCGATGGGCGGCCGCGGCTCACTGCGGGCGGGCGGCCGACTCCAGGCGCTGCGGGTCCCCGGCGTGCCCGACCTGTCCACCGTCCAGGAGCCCGGCATCGCCTTCGACCGCGTCACCTGGGTGGACGTCCCCGACCCGCTCGCGCGCCGGACCCCGATCCGCTTCCAGGACTTCGGCCCCCAGGGCATCACTCATGCCCAGAAGCTGGAGGGCTGCTACTGGGGCGGCTCCTGCGTCTATTTCATCTCCAGCTTCGCGCACCGCGACGACGGCTCGATGGCCGACCACTACGGCCAGGTCTGGAAGTACGACCCGAAGCGGCGCCGGCTCAGCCTGGTCGTGGTCTTCGGCCCGGACACCGACCTCCAGCTCCCCGGCGAGTCCCCCGACAACATCTGCCTCGCACCCAGCGGCGGCCTGATGGTCTGCGAGGACGGCGAGGGCGCCCAGCATGTCTTCGGCCTCACCCGCTACGGCGAGGTGTACGCCATGGCCCGCGGCCGCCAGAACATCGGCACCCCGGAGAAGCCGGAGTGGGGCGAGTTCGCAGGCGTGACCTTCGCGCCCGACCACCGGACGATGTACGTCAACTGCTACACGCCGGGGACGACATTCGCCGTGACGGGTCCCTGGCACCACTGAGCCGCTGCCGGCCCGTTCCCGGCTAGCCGGAGCAGGCGGAGCGCTGGGCCTCCTGCCACTCGCACACCGGGCAGAGCACGATGCCGGGACGGTCGGCCGGATACTCCGTCGGCTTGCCGCACAGCACACAGTCCGCGTACGGCGGTCCCCCCGCGGGGCCGTCGTACGCGACACCGCCGGGAGCAAGGCAGTAGCCGGGCTCGGCGGGCTCGTCGGTGTCGTGCTTGCCGTTGGCGTGTCCGTCGAGGGCGTGTCCGTCGAGGGCGTGGTCGGTGTCCGACATGGCATCGAGGGTACGCCGGGGCGCCCGGTCAGCCACGCCGGGAGCTCAGCGCGCAGGCGGCAGCGACGGCCACCGCGGCTATTGGGACGGTCCCGGCGAGCGGCAGCCACGGGATGCTGACCGTGCCGTGTTCGGAGCCGGTGACCAGGCCGGTCACGGCGGCGTTGGCGGGCGAGGCACCCACGACGGACACCAGCAGCGCGGCGAGCATCCCGGCCGGTACGGCCAAGCCGGGGCTGCGCAGGACCGGCCAGTTGCACAGCGCGCCGACCGCCGTGCCGAGCAGCACACAGGACAGCGCGGTGAGCAGCCCGGCACCGGTGGCGGGCAGGAGGGGGATGGCGTGATGGTCCGAGGAGCGGGGATCGGACGTCAGGGCCACGAAGGCCGTACCCAGGATGCCCAGCAGCAGTGCGCCGGACATCCCGGTCAGCAGGCAGGCCAGGTGGACGCGGCCGGGGCCGGCGGCCGCCGCGACGCAGTTGCGGGCCGCCGGGGGCTCGTTGGTGACGCAGATCCTGGTCAGCCAGACGGCAATGGGCAGCAGCCCGGCGCCGGCCATGCCGTACGAGTCGAGGATCGGGCCGCCGGTCTGGATGCCGACGGCCACGAAGGCGGCGTAGAGGATGACCGGTGGCAGCCAGCGGTGCGAGCCGATGAGCAGGGCCGCCTGATAGCGGAGCAGGGCGGTCATGGGCGGGGTCCCTCGTCGGAGTCGTGGCCGGGGTGGTGGGCGGCGCCGTGGCCGGGGGTGCGTCCCGCACTGTGGGCAATGGGGCCGGCACCGTGGCCCGTCTGCTGGGCTTCGGGGCGCGGGGTGGCGGTGACCGAGCGGATGTGCCAGGGCGGGCGCGCGGTGAGCAGGGCCCGTAGCAGCGCGTCGGAGTGTGCGGCCGCCACGGTCAGCCGGGTCGTACCGTCCGGGCCCGGCGCCATTGCCGGTCTGCCGGGGAGTTCCGGGGCGCCGGTGGCGGGGCCGGCCCCGGCTTGCGGCACGCTGCCCGGCGGGCCCTCGGCCTCGATGACCACCCGGGGGCCGGCGGCCGCGGCCGTCTCCTCGGCCCGGCCGCGTTCCGCCGCCACCAGCCGGCCGTCCGCGACGCGGTAGCGCGCATCGGCCGCGCCGGCCAGGCGGCGCGGATCGTGGTCGACGAAGACAACGGTGCCGCCGTCGGCGACCCGCTCGGCGACCGCGCGGTCGAGGACATCGCGCGCCGCCTGGTCCAGGCCGGTCCAGGCCTCGTCCAGGACGAGGAGTTCGGGTTCGGCGAGCAGCGCCTGGGCGACCGCGACTTTCTGGCTGGTGCCCTTGGACAGCTGGGCCAGCGGTGTGATGCCGTGCCCGGCCGCCCCGAAACGGTCGAGCCAGGCGTCCGCGCGCCGGGCCGCCTCGGGGCCGCGCAGACCGTGGATGCGCCCCAGGTGGGTGAGATAGCCGCCGGCGGTGAAGGGCAGCGCCACCGGGAACCGCTCGGGCACATACGCGGCGCGCGGGCGGCCGGTGATGCGCCCGGTGGTGGGCCGGTCGATGCCCGCGAGCAGGCGCAGCAGGGTGGACTTTCCGCTGCCGTTGGTCCCCTCGATGCGCACCAGCCTCCGGGCGGGCACCTCGAGCTGCACGTCCCGCAGCACCCAGGGTCCCCGCACCCCGTAACGCCGCCCGACCCCGTCGAACCTCATGCCGTCCGGCACCTCCCCGTAGCCCGGTCCCAGGTTCCCCCGGCCCCCCGAAAACCCCGTCGCTCCCCCAACTCCGTCCACCCCCGGATTGGTTCCCGCCGAATGCACCCGTTCCCTTCGCCCGACCACGGGAGTTTGACGGCAGGGCCTAGACCCATCGGACAGCCCTAGTTCCCCGCGGACTTCTCCGGACGCAGCTCACTCGGCCGTACGATCACGAACCCCTCGCCGTCCAGCCGCAGTTGGACGGCCTCCCCGGAGCCGCCGCGGAGCATCGAGCCGAGGCTCTGCGAGCGGTGCAGCGAGGTCTGCAGGGCGCTGCTCCAGCCGACCACCGCGTCGGTGTCGACAAAGACCGGGGCCTGGGCGGAAACGGGTATGACGATGGGGTTGCCCTCACACATCACGCCGAGCTTGCCCTGGCCGCTGAAGACGGAGTTGAAGATTCCGCCGCCGACCATGCCGGCGCCCTTGACGACCTTGATCTCGTAGGAGAGGGACGGGTCGAAGCAGAGCACGTTGCGGCCGTTGATGGTGACGCCGTCGCCGGGAGTGATGTCCATGATGAAGCAGTTGGCGGCCTCGTGTGCGAACCACACCTCGCCCTGGCCCCGTACGGTCATCAGCGCCAGGCCCTCGCCGGTGACGGCGCGCTTGAGGAATTTACCGACGCCCTGGCCGTGCTTCTCGAACTGCAGGTTCCCGCGGTAGGCGATCATCGCCCCCTGCCGCGCGTAGCACTCGCCGTTCACCGCGTACTTGATCGACTTCGCGTTCTGCTGTGTCATGCCGGGCGCGGCGGCCGGCTTGGCCATGTTCTCGGAGGCGAAGAGGTCGCTGTTCATGGCCGGGATGCTAGGCCGTATCGGTCGCGTGGGCCGCGCACATCGCGCAGTTGGCAGCGGCTGGCAAACTGGGCCAGGTGACACGACCCGATACCACCAGCCCCAGCAGCCCCTTCCACCACGAAGTGACCGACCGGGATGCGGCGCCGCAGTTCGTCTTGCCGCTGGTCGCGCGCATCGAGCGGGCCGAGCCTCCGGCGCGTACGGACGCGCTGGAGACCGCGGCGCGCGCGGTGCTGGTGCTGCTGTCGGACGAGCGGGCGGCCGACGACGGCGAGTGGGCACAGGCGGTACGGGACTGGCAGGACGCCCGGATCCGGAAGGTGGTGCGCCGGGCGCGTGGCGCGGAGTGGCGGCGGGCCGAGGCGCTGCCGGGCATCACGGTGACCGGCGAGCACGCCGAGGTGCGGGTCTTCCCGCCGGTCCCGCTGGACGGCTGGCCCAAGGACCTGGCACGGCTCCAGGTGTCGGGCACCGAGCTGGACGACCCGGAGCCGCCGGCCGCTCCCGAGGCCGGCGGGCCGGTGCTGTGGTTCAACCCCGAGCTGGCGATGTCGGCCGGCAAGGAGATGGCCCAGGCCGGACACGGCGCGCAGCTCGCCTGGTGGGAGCTGTCCGGGGAGGAGCGCGCGGCCTGGGGCGCGGCCGGTTTCCCGCTGGCCGTACGGTCCGCGGACCCGGCCGCCTGGGATGCGCTGACCCGCAGCGGGCTGCCCGTGGTCCGCGACGCCGGGTTCACGGAGATCGCCCCGGGTTCGTGCACGGTGGTCGCCGATCATCCGGCGCTACGGCGGGCGCTGCCGCACGGGGGCTGACCTGCCGCACGACCGGGCCGGGCGGCGGCCGGGGCGCGGGCGCCCCCGTACCCTGGCCCCCATGCTTGCCTCGCTCCTCGGATTCACCGCCGTCGCCGCACTGCTCACCGTCTCGCCCGGCCCCGACTTCGCGGTGGTCCTGCGGACCGCGCTCGGCTCGGGACGGCGGGCCGCGCTGTGCAGTGCGTTCGGGATAGCCGCCGGATGCTTTGTGTGGGGGCTGGCCGGCGCGGTCGGGCTGACGGCGATGCTGGCCGCCTCCCAGGTGGCGTACGACGTGCTCCGGGTGGCCGGGGCGCTCTATCTGATGTGGCTCGGGGTGCAGGCGCTGCGCAGCGCCCGGCGTACCCGGGCGGGACGGGGGACGGCGCGGCCCGCCGGAGAGCCGGCGGCCGAGGAAGTGCGCCAGACACCCCTGCGGGCGTTCCGGACGGGTCTGCTGACCAATGTCCTCAACCCCAAGGTCGGGGTGGTCTATATGTCCCTCCTGCCACAGTTCATCCCGCACGGCGCCTCGGTCATCGCGACAACCCTGCTGCTCGTCGCCGTCCATGCCGTGCTGGGCGTGCTGTGGCTGGGGGGCATCGCCGTGGCGGTCCACCGGGCGCGGGGCATCTTCCAGCGTCCGCGCGTACGGCGGTGGCTGGATCAGGCCACCGGCGGAGTGCTGCTCGCGCTGGGCGCGGCGGTGGGATACGAGACCGCCCGCTGACCCACCGGAGTGCCCGTCCGCCGCCCCTCCGGCCCCGCCGGGATCCGCGGGGGCCTCCGGCGGCCCCCGCCCGCGCCGGAAGCTCAAATCAACCTCTGAACACCGCAGGTGCAGGGTTCGGCCCGCTGTCAGTGGCCATGAGTACCCTCACCACGGAGCGAGAGGGGGAACCATGGAGCGCCTTGGTACGGGAATCGGCTGGCGGCCGGAAATTGCCGCGGAGATCGCCCGGCTGCCCGGTGTCGACTGGGTGGAGGTCGTGGCCGAGAACATCTGCCCCGGCCATCTTCCGCAGGCCGTACAGGAGCTGCGCGAGCGCGGCACGACCGTCGTCCCGCACGGCGTCTCGCTCGGCCTCGGCGGTGCCGACCGGCCGGATGCGGGGCGGCTGACCGCGCTCGCCGAGCGGGCCGAGGCGCTGGGTGCGCCGCTGGTCACCGAGCACATCGCATTCGTCCGGGCCGGCGGGCCGCTGACCGCCTCGCCGCTGATGGAGGCCGGGCATCTGCTCCCGGTGCCGCGCACCCGCGACGCACTGGACGTGCTCTGCGAGAACGTACGGATCGCCCAGGAGGCGCTGCCGGTGCCGCTGGCCCTGGAGAACATCGCCGCGCTCATCAACTGGCCGGACGAGGAGCTGACCGAGGGGCAGTTCCTCACCGAGCTGGTCGAGCGGACGGGGGTGCGGCTGCTCATCGATGTCGCCAACCTCCATACGAACCACGTCAACCGGGGCGAGGACCCGGCGGTCGCACTGGACGAGCTGCCGGTCGAGGCGATCGCGTACGTCCATGTCGCGGGCGGGGTGGAGCGGGACGGGGTGTGGCACGACAGCCATGCCCACCCGGTGACCCAGCCGGTGCTGGACGTACTCGCCGAGCTCTGCGCCCGTACGACGCCGCCGGGCGTGCTGCTGGAGCGAGACGACAACTTTCCAGACTTCCCCGAGGGCGGGGAGCTGGCCGGTGAACTGGACGCGATACGCGCCGTACTGAAGGAGGCCCGTCATGTCCAGGCGGCTTGAGGTGGTGCCGGGCGGCAGGGGCGCGCCGGGGTCCGGTACGGATGCGGCGCGGCAGCGGCTGGCGCTCGCGCAGACCGCGCTGCTGTCCGCGCTGGTCGCCGGGACGCCGGCCCCGGAGGGGTTCGACCGCACCCGGCTGGGGGTGCAGAGCCGGGCGCTGACCGCCAAGCGCGCCTCCGTCGTGGCCAAGGTCGCGCCCGAACTTCCCGAGATCCTCGGCGACGGCTACCGGGCCGCCTTCCTCGGCTATGCGCGGCACCGTCCCATGAGCGGCGGCTACCGTCAGGACGCCCTGGACTTCGCGGCGCATCTGCTGGCGCAGCACCGTCCCGAAGACCCCTCCGCGCGGCGGCAGTTGACGCAGTGGTGGCGGGACCGCGCGGGCCCGAAGCCGCCGTCCACCGGGCCCGCGGCCCGGCTCGTGCGCGCGGTCCGGCTCGCGCTCCACCGGGGCGGTGCGTGACATGACGTACGCAACGGGGGAGGTGCAGGGCATGACGTACCCGACGGGGGTGTTCCTGGCGGTCCTGGTCTCGTCGCTGGTGCTCATCATCGGTACGGTCGCGGTCCGCCGGGCCACGCCGCCGCGCATCCGGCCGGCGGACGCGCCGACCCACGACGTCCGGGAGATCGCGTTTCTCGCCGGCGGTCCCGGCCGGGTGGTGGACTCCACGATCGCCCAGATGCACGAGGACGGGCGGCTGGCGGTCGGCGGTCCCGGCGTGGTGACCGTCCGTCAGGCCGTCGCCCATCACGCGGTGGAGACGGCCGTCCTGGACGCGGTCGCGCAAACGCCCGGTGGGGCGCTGCCCGCGGTGCGTGCCGCCGCGATGCGGAGCCCGGCGGTCCAGGGGATCGGCAACCGGCTGGCGGCCCGCGGGCTGATGCGGCATCCACAGACGGGCCGGGGCTGGCGGGCAATGGCCGGGTTCCAGGTGGCGGGTTGTGTGGCGCTGGGCTTCGTCGGCCTGGTGATCACGCTTTCAGGGGCCGACGGGAACGACGAGTTCGAGGCGCCGACCGTCTTCGTGATCGCGCCGGTTGTCGTCATCGGCATGATCGTCGCCTCGACGTGCAAAAAGGCGCTCGCCCGGCGGATCACCAAGGCCGGAACCTTCGTGCTCAAGGCCGCGCGGGCCGCCAACAGCCCCAGTGCGGTCCATGGCCCCGGTGCAGTCGGCGACGTCGTCCAGGCCGCGGGGATCGCGGTGGCGCTCGGCGGAGCCGCAGTGATCGCGGACGAGCTGGTGCGGGAGCAGCTGACACAAGCTCAGCGCGCCATGGTGTCCGCCTCCGCCACGCCGTCCAGCACCGGCTCGTCCTCGAGCAGCTGCGGCTGGGTCACGCCCGACGGCGGCTCGTCCTGGTGCGGCTCCTCGGGCGACGGGTCCTCGTCCGGCTGCGGGAGCTCTTCCTGCGGCGGCGGGGGCGGCGGATCGAGCGACGGGGGCGGATCCTCGTGCGGGGGCGGCGGGTCCTCGTGCGGGGGCGGCGGGTCCTCGTGCGGGGGCGGCGGATCGTCGTGCGGCGGGGGCGGCTCGAGCTGCGGCGGCGGCTGACGCCGTGCGGGAGGCGGCGGACCCCGTGAGCGACGGGCGGAAACGGGTCCGTGACCGCCCGCGCTCGCGGCCGTGACCAGATGCTGAGAAACCTCGTGGCGACGCGTATCCGCCATCCCGTAGAACTCCGCCATGTGGCTCCTCTTCCTGGCCGTCGCCTGGGTGGCGGCGGGCCTGTCCTGCGCCCGTGTCTGCCGTACGGCCCTGGCCGCCGCCCGTGCCACGCTGCCGGTGCCCGGCTCCGATGAGCGGCGGCCACCGGAGCTGACCCTGTACGAGACCGCCTATCTGGCCGGTGGCCCCCACCGGGTGGCCGATGTCGCCCTGGTGTCGATGGCCGGAAAGCACCGGCTGCTGCTCGCGCACACCGGCTGGGCCTCGGTCATCGACCCGGTCGGCCGGGACGGGGTCGAGCGTGCCGTCCTTGCCGCCATCGGCCCCGAGGGCCAGTGCCGGATCCAGGCGATACGGGGCGCCCTCGCCACGACCGCCGTGGTCCGGGCGCTGTCCGACCGGCTCGTCGCCGCGGGCCTCGCCCTGCCCGCCCAGGCCCGTACGGGTGTTGCCACCGCGATCCGCCGTCTGAAGGGCACCGTCCTCCTCGTGCCGCCGGCCGCCGGGGCGGCCCTGTGGACGGCACCGGCGGGCACCGGGAGCGGGCTGCTGCTGGCATGGTTCGCGCTGCCGCTGGTCCTCACCACCGGTACGTGGGCGATCGCCCGTATGGAGGTCCATCCCTACCCCAACTGGGCTACCCCGGCGGGCGAGCGGCTGCTGCGGCAGCACCGGCAGGCCGACGCCCGCGCCGCCCTCACCGCGCTCGCCGTCCACGGCCGGTCCACCCTCACCGATCCCGCGCTGCGCGCCGCCCTCCACTCTTCCGGGGCATAGCGTCCGACACCGGTGTCCGGTGCTTTACATCGCGAACCCTCGCCTCAACTATCCCTTTTGTATGCACACCGTGCGGCCTAGTGCACCGAACATCTCATCGTGCGCGACGCCCCCCGCACCCCACGAAGGGACGGCTCGTGAGAACACTTGCGTTGTACGGCACCATCGGGTCGCTGGTCCTGACCGCGCTGGCCACTGCCCCGGCAGGCGGTGCCACCGCGCCGCCCACCGCACCGCCCGCCCCGGTCCCCCAGCGCATCGCCTTCGGCCGGTGCGCGCCGGTCGAACATCTGCCCGCCTCCGTGCAGTGCGGCAAGCTCGCCGTGCCGCTCGACTACGCGCGCCCCGAGGGCAAGAAGATCACCCTCACCGTCAGCAGGATCCGCGCCACCGCGCCCAAGGAGCGCCAGGGCGCCCTGGTCTTCAACCCCGGTGGTCCCGGCGCGAGCAGCATGGAATTCCCGCTCTACGGTGGGCTGCCCAAGTGGCGCCGGACCGCCCGCGCCTATGACTTCGTCGGCTACGCGCCCCGGGGTGTCGGCCGTTCGGCTCCGCTGTCCTGCCAGGACCCGCAGGAGTTCGCCAAGATGCCCACCGACACGCAGCGCTATCCCACCGAGGCGTTCAAGCGGGAGAAGATCGCGGCGGCGAAGGCATACGCCCAGGGGTGCGCCCGCCACGCCGGGGCCGATCTGCCGTTCTACAACTCCCTCAACAATGCCCGCGACCTGGACATGCTGCGGGCCGCGCTCGGCGAGCAGAAGCTGACGTTCATGGGCGCGTCCTACGGGACGTACTTCGGCGCCGTCTACGCGACGCTCTTCCCCGGCCACATCCGCCGGATGATCTTCGACAGTGTCGTCAACCCCGACCCCCGCCAGATCTGGTACCGCAACAACCTCGACCAGAACGTCGCCTTCGAACGCCGCTGGGGCGACTGGCTGCGCTGGGTCGCCGCGCACGACGCCACCTACCACCTCGGTACGACCCCGAAGGAGGTGCAGGGCGCGTACGACACGGCCATCCAGCGGGTGCGCCAGGCGCCGGTCAACGGGAAGATCGGGCCCGCCCAGCTGCAGTCGGCGTTCCTCAAGACGGGCTACAACGACGCCTACTGGCCGCTCAGCGCCCAGGCGCTCGCGGCGTATCTGCACGGCGATACGAAAGCGCTGGCCACCCAGGCCCTGCCCAAGGCGAACAACGCCGCGGCCGACGAGAACACCAACGCGGTCTACACCGCCGTCGAGTGCAATGACGCGTCCTGGCCGCGCGACTGGCAGACCTGGGACCGGGACAACACCCGGGTCGCCCGCACGGCGCCGTTCGAGACCTGGGACAACGCCTGGATGAATCTGCCGTGCGCCTTCTGGCCCGAGCAGACGCAGTCGGCCACGGCCCGGCTCGACGCCGCGGTGGGCACGGTGGCCGGCGGCGCCACCAGGAGCGGCGCGATCCAGGAGCTGGCGGACGCCGGCAGCCAGGCGGCGTCGGCCGCCGTCGACGATGCGCTCGGATCGCGCGTCCCGCTCGACATCCGTACGGCGCCCGGCGCGCTGCCCCCGGTGCTGCTGCTGGCGGCGGAACGGGACGCGGCGACCCCGTACGCGGGCGCGGTGGAGCTGCAGCGGCGGCTGGCCGGATCCTCGCTGGTCACCGAGCGCGGGGCGGGCACCCATGGCATCGCGCTGGGCGCCAACGAGTGCGTGAACCGCTTCACCGAGGCGTATCTGCTGGACGGGAAGGTCCCGGCGCACTCGGTGACCTGCGGTCCGCGCGCCGAGCCGATGCCCAATCAGCAGCCGGAAGCCAAGACCAGGCAGGCGAGGTAGCCGGGCAGTCGCGGCGGCCGAGGTCTTCGGAGAGCGCACTGCGGGCCGTCCCTCGGGGGGCGGCCCGCAGTGCTGGGCCGCAGGCTGCGGCCCAGCGTCGGCCCATGGCGTTACGGCAGGGCGGGTCAGGCCAGACCGGCGACCAGCTCGGAGACCGGCTTGCGGCGCCCCGTGTAGAACGGGATCTCCTCGCGGACGTGCATCCGCGCCTCGGAGCCGCGCAGATGGCGCATCAGGTCGACGATGCGGTAGAGCTCGTCGGCCTCAAAGGCCAGCACCCACTCGTAGTCGCCGAGCGAGAACGACGGGACGGTGTTGGCGCGGACGTCCGGGAAGCCGCGGGCCATCTTGCCGTGGTCGGCGAGCATCCGGCGGCGGTCCTCGTCGGGGAGGAGGTACCACTCGTAGGAGCGGACGAAGGGGTAGACGCTGACATACGCGCGGGGCTGCTCATCGGCCATGAAGGCCGGGATGTGCGACTTGTTGAACTCGGCGGGGCGGTGCAGCGCCATGTTCGACCACACCGGCTCCAGCGTGCGGCCGAGCCGGGTGCGGCGGAAGAGGTTGTAGGCCTCCTGGAGGGCGTCCGAGCTCTCCGAGTGCCACCAGATCATGATGTCCGCGTCGGCGCGCAGACCGGAGACGTCGTAGGTGCCGCGCACCACGACGTCCTTGGCGGCGAGCTGCGCGAACAGCTCCTCGACCTCGTCGGCGTAGCCGCCGCGGTCCTCCGGGAGGACGTCCTTCAGCTTGAACACCGACCAGAGCGTGTAGCGGATGACCTCGTTGAGGTCCTTCGCCTTCTTGCCGGCGTTCGGCGCCTTCTCGGAGGTCTTGTCCGCGGTGTCGGGAGCGGTGTCGGGGGTGGAAGCGTCTGTCATGGTGTCCATTCTCGCTCGCCCGGGGCGGTGGCCCGCGGCAGGGTGCCGAGGATGTCGTCGGCGGCCTTGCGGGCCGAGCCGACGCAGGCCGGGATGCCGACGCCGTCGTAGACCGCGCCGCACACCCGCAGCGGGCCCGGCAGCCCGGCGACGGCGGCGCGGATCCTGGCCACCCGCGCCAGGTGGCCGACGGCGTACTGCGGCAGACCGCCGTGCCAGCGGGTGACGGTGCTCGCGACGGGCCGCGCGGCCAGGCCCACCGCCGCGCCCAGGTCGGCGAGCGAGAAGTCGACCAGTTCGGCGTCGTCGCGGTCCAGGTCGGCGTCGTCCTGATAGCGGCCGAAGGAGGTGCGCAGGACGAAGAGGTCGGGGTCGGCGTCGCCGATCCAGCCCCACTTGTTGCCGGCGAAGGTCGAGGCCTTGATCCGGTGGCCGTCGACGGGCGGTACGAGGAATCCGCTGCCGCCGGGCACATGGTCCAGGTCCGCGCGGCGGAAGGCCATGGTGACCAACGCCATCGAGGCGTAGTCGACGGTGGCCAGCTCGGTGGCGGCGGCCGGGCAGTCGTGGCGCAGGATCCGCGCCGCGTCGCCCGCCGGGGCGGCCATGATCACCGCGTCCGCCTCGATGGCCGCATCGCTGACGCAGACCTCCCAGCCGTCGTCGCCGGCCCAGCGCAGATCGTGGACGAACGTGTGGTGGAGGATCTCGCCGCCCTTGGCGCGTACGGCGTCGGCGACCGCGCCCGGCAGCGTCCCGATGCCGCCGTCGATGCCCATGAAGACGGGACCGGCCGTGGCCGGGCCGCCGGCCGTGGGCCCGGTCCGGTGGACCGTGGCGGCGGCCCGCTCCTGGATGCCGCGTACACCGTCGAGCAGCGAACGGTGTGCCCGCGCCGCCTCGAACAGCTGCGGAACGGCGGCCTGCATCGAGATCCGGTACGCATCGCCCGCGTACACCCCGCCCAGCAGGGGCTCGACGAGCCGGTCGACGACCTCGCGGCCCAGGCGCCGGGCGACGTACTCGCCGACCGCGACGTCCTCACCGACCTCGGTGCGCGGCAGCCGGGCGTCCTCCTCGATACGGGCGAGCCCCGCCGCGGAGATCACCCCTGAGGCGGCGAGCGGGGCGAGGTCCCCGGGGACGCCCATGACATGGCCCTTGGGCATCGGGCGCAGCGCATCGCGGGTCCACAGGGACGCGGTGGCGGTGGTGGGCGGCTGCAGCCGCTCGCCGATCCCGACGGCGCGCGCGAGGTCCACCGCCTCCGGCCGCCTGGCCAGCATCGATTCGGCGCCGAGGTCGACCTGTACGCCCGCAATCCCGCCCGTGCGCAGCTTGCCGCCGAGCCGGTCGGACGCCTCCAGGACCGTCACCCGGGCGCCGCCTTCGAGCAGGCGGTGCGCGGCCGCCAGGCCCGAGATGCCACCGCCGATGACGACGACGTGCCCGACGCTGCCGGGCGCCCGGCCCGTACTGCTGTGCCCTGCGCTCATGTCTCCACTCTCTCAGAGCCCACTGACACCCCCGCCGGCACCACCCGCGGAGCCCACCGGCAGGACCGTGACCGGATCGCGATCTACGGAGGGCAACCCCGGGACCGCCGCCGCCGTCGAAACGGCAACACCATCAAGCCACTTGGAGGGCGAGCAGCCGATGGGGCGAGTACGGGGCATACGGGGAGCGGGGGCCGCGGGCCGGCCACCGGGACGTCGGGTGGCCGCGGCGGGCGTGCTGCTCGCGGCGTCTGTGGCGGTGACGGGGTGCAGCGGGTCGAACGGCGTGAGCGCGAGCTCCGACGCGAAGGCAGGGGGCAGGGCCGCGGTCGCCCCCTCGAAAGCGCCGGGCGATGAGCGGGGCAACGGCACGGGTGCGACGGACGCGACCAGGGGCCGGGACGGCAAGGCGGCGAAGGCCGTCCCCGACCAGATCATCCGGACGGCGACGCTCACCGTGCAGACCAAGGACGTGCCGGCGGCGCTGGCCAGGGCCCGGACGGCGGTGGACGGTGCGGGCGGCTACGCCTCCGACGAGACCACCGACCG
Source organism: Streptomyces sp. NPDC048483 (assembly GCF_040651455.1). NCBI lineage: Bacteria > Bacillati > Actinomycetota > Actinomycetes > Kitasatosporales > Streptomycetaceae > Streptomyces > Streptomyces sp. NPDC048483. Next base: position 81,921 of record NZ_JBEZJZ010000009.1, on the reverse strand, counting down.
GGACTCCGGGGGCCACGACCGGTCGCGGATCGTGCTGCGGGTGCCGCCGAAGGAGTACGACGCGATGCTGGGGCGGCTGGCCGGGTTCGGCAAGCTCGTCTCGCGCGAGGTCTCGGCGAAGGACGTCACCGACCAGGTGGTGGACGTCGACAGCCGCCTCAAGACACAGCGGGCGAGCGTCAACCGGGTGCGCGAGCTGATGGACCGGGCGACGTCGATCAGCGACATCGTCTCGCTGGAGTCCGAACTGAGCACCCGGCAGGCGAACCTGGAGTCGCTGGAGGCCGAGCTGAAGTCGCTCAAGGAGCGCACCGGCATGGCGACCATCACGCTGCTGCTGCGGCAGCCGGACGCCACGCCCGAGAAGAAGCCGGAGGACGAGCCGACGTCCTTCGGGGACGCGCTCTCCGGCGGCTGGCACGCCTTCATGACGGCCGTGCAGTGGGTGCTGGTGGCGATCGGTGCACTGCTGCCGTTCGCGGGGGCCGCGGCGCTGCTGTACGGGCTGTGGCGGCTGGTCCGCGGGTGGCTGCCGGCGCGGTTCCGTACCCGGAGGCGGGCGGTGGGCAGCGGCCCGAAAGCGGCGGACCGTGGGGCCGGTGGTCCGGCGGACGCCCCCGAAGCCGGGCAGGCGGCGGAAGCCGAGGGGGTCGACGGGCCCGAGCAGCCCGAGGCGCCCGAGAAGTTCCGGAGGGCCCGAACGGCGACGGAAGGTGACCGAGGGCCCCGTTGACACCGGGCGACGGCGGGCAAAGACTCGGGGCGGGCGGCGGCGATCTTCACACCGGTCGTCGCCCGCCGGACCCACCCGCCCCAAGGAACCCCAGCCCCACCCCACCGCCGAGCCGGGACAGCGAGGACAGCGCCTGATGACCGATCCACGCCTGCGGGATGTCTTTATCGTCGATGCCGTACGGACCCCCGTCGGCAAGTACGGCGGCGCCCTGGCCTCGGTCCGGCCCGACGACCTGGCCGCCCATGTGGTCAAGGCCCTGGTGGACCGCACCCCCGACCTCGATCCGGCCCGTATCGACGACGTCTGCTTCGGCGATGCGAACGGCGCGGGCGAGGACAACCGCAATGTCGCGCGGATGGCGGTGCTGCTGGCCGGGCTGCCGGTCACGGTGCCCGGTGTGACCGTCAACCGGCTGTGCGGCTCCGGCCTGGAGGCGGTCATCCAGGCGGCCCGCGCCATCGCGCACGGCGATGCGCATATCGCGGTGGCGGGCGGCGTGGAGTCGATGAGCCGTGCGCCCTATGTGCTGCGCAAGCCCGAACGTGCCTTCCCCGCGGGCCATCAGGAGATGTTCTCCTCGACGCTGGGCTGGCGGATGGTCAATCCCCGGATGGCTCCGGAGTGGACGGTCGCGCTGGGCGAGGGCGCCGAGCTGATCGCCGACCAGCACGGCGTCACCCGTGAGCAGCAGGACGTGTTCGCGCTGGCCAGCCATCAGAAGGCGGCACGGGCCTGGCGGGAGGGTGCGTACGACGCCGAGGTGGTGCCGCTGGCGGGCGTCGCCCTGGACCGCGACGAGACGATCCGGGAGGCGTCCTCCCTGGAGTCGCTGTCCAAGCTGAAGCCGGTCTTCCGTACGGCCGGGGGTACGGTCACCGCCGGAAACTCCTCGCCGCTCAACGACGGCGCCGCCGCGCTCCTCCTGGTCGACGAGGAGGGCCTGCGGGCCACCGGGCGCGAACCGCTGGCCCGTATCCGCGCCAGTGCGGTCACCGGCGTCGAGCCCCAGCTGTTCGGCCTCGGCCCCGTGGAGGCGGTACGGCGTGCCCTGAAGCGCTCCGGGCGCACCTTCGCCGACGTCGCGACCTTCGAGCTCAACGAGGCGTTCGCCGCCCAGGCGTTGGGCTGCATCGGCCAGTGGCCGGAACTGGACCCCTCCGTGGTGAACCCTCGCGGCGGCGCCATCGCCATCGGCCACCCCCTGGGCGCATCCGGCGCCCGCCTCGCCGGCTCGGTGGCCCACCAGCTCGCCGCCCTGGGCTCGGGCACGGGCCTGGCGGCGCTGTGCATCGGCGTGGGGCAGGGGCTCGCGCTCGTCTTGGAACGTTAGGCTCGGCGGCACCCGGCGCAGCAGCACCCGGCGAAGGGACACCCCGCATGGCGGCGGAACGACTCGTGGTCGTCGGCGGCGATGCGACGGGCATGGCCGCCGCCTCGCAGGCCCGGCGGCTGAAGCGGCCCGGCGAGCTGGCGATCACCGCGTTCGAGCGCAGCCACTTCACCTCGTACTCCGCCTGCGGCATCCCGTACTGGGTCGGCGGCGCGGTCGACGGGCCGGACGCGCTGATCGCCCGTACGGCCGAGGAGCACCGCGCGCGGGACATCGATCTGCGGATGCGCACCGAGGTCACCGCACTCGACCTGGACGGCGGCCGGGTGCGTACCCGGGATCTGGACAACGGCGGCCAGGAGTCGTGGACGGGCTTCGACAAGCTGGTGCTGGCGACCGGCGCGCGGCCGATACGGCCGCCGCTGCCCGGTATCGACGCGCCCGGCGTGCACGGCGTACAGAATCTCGACGACGGCCAGGCCCTGCTGGACAGCCTGGCCGCAGCCAAGGGCCAGCGGGCCGTGGTGATCGGCGCCGGCTACATCGGCGTCGAGATGGCCGAGGCGCTGATCAACCGCGGCTACCAGGTCACCGTCCTGGAGCGGCGGGAGCAGCCGATGTCCACCCTCGACCCGGACATGGGCGCGCTGGTGCACGAGGCGATGTGCGGACTGGGCATCGAGACGGTGCGCGGCGCGGCGGTCACCGCGGTGCTGACGGACGCGTCCGGGCGGGCCCGCGCGGTCACCACACAGGACGCCGAATACCCGGCGGATGTGGTGGTGCTGGGCATGGGCGTACGCCCCGAGACCACCCTGGCCGCCGCGGCCGGACTGCCGCTGGGCGAGTCCGGCGGGCTGCTCACCGACCTCGCGATGCGGGTCCGCGGCCATGACCACATCTGGGCGGGCGGCGACTGCGTCGAGGTTCTCGACCTGGTCTCCGGACGCGAGCGGCATATCGCGCTGGGCACCCACGCCAACAAGCACGGCCAGGTCATCGGCGCCAATGTGGGCGGCGGTTATGCGACGTTCCCGGGGGTGGTCGGGACGGCCGTCAGCAAGGTCTGCGACCTGGAGATCGCCCGTACGGGGTTGCTGGAGCGCCATGCCCGCGCCGCCGGGCTGCGGTTCGTCACCGTCACCATCGAGTCCACCAGCCGCGCCGGTTACTACCCGGGCGCGCGGCCGATGCACGTCAAGATGCTCGCCGAGCGCCGTACGGGACGCCTGCTGGGCGTGCAGATCGTCGGCCGGGAGGGCGCGGGCAAGCGGGTGGACATCGCGGCGGTCGCGCTGACGGCCGGGATGACGGTGGAGCAGATGACCGCCCTCGACCTCGGTTACGCCCCGCCGTTCTCCCCGGTCTGGGACCCGGTCCTGGTGGCGGCGCGCAAGGCGGTGGGGGCGGTGCGGGCGGCGGGGATCTGACGGGCCGCCTCACTCCTCCTCGTCGTCGTCCCCGTCGACCTCGTCCTCCGCCGCCTCGTCCCACTCGTCCATCCACTCCAGCTGCCCCTGGGCGACCGGGGCGAGGTTGCGGGGGCAGGCCCAGGCGTCGAAGGGCAGGGCGCCTTCCGGGGCGGGGAAGGCCTCCGGGGCGCAGAGGTGCGCGAGGTGATCGCCGACCGCGTCGCGCAGGTCGGCCCCGATTCCCGGGTGGTCGTCGCCGTGCGGACACGTCTCGGACGGCGGGGCGGCGAACGCTTCCTCGAGGAGGGGGCGTATCGGGCGGTAGACGGACGGCGGCGGGTCCGGGTAGGCGATGTCAAGGCAGCGGGCGGCAGCCAGGAGAAGGAAGAGCCGCTCGCGCGTGTCGCCGGTGTTCTGCGCACGGCGACGCGCGGCCCACACCGCGAGGTCCTCCGCATACGGCTGGTTCCGTGAGGTTTTCACCAGCCGTTCCGCGATCTTGGCCACCTCCAACTTCCCGTCCGCGCGCAGGTATTCGGCGTCCAGGTGGTCCGTACGCCGCTCGCCGAAGAACCGTTCGCGGGCCTCGGTGAGGGGGCCGTGGGTGTACCGGGCGAGGTCGCGCAGAAGGACGGGGCAGGTCCAGGCGGCCGGCGGGGCATCCTGGCCGCCGTCCTCGTACTCCTTCTGCAGGCGGGCCCGGCCGCCCGGGGTGAGGAGGTAGTGGCCGAGGGCCGCGTCGGCTGCCTCGTCGCCCGAGAGTTCGGGGTGCTCGCCCTCGGCATGCGCGCAGGACGCCCCGTCCAGCCGGGCCAGGACGCGTTCCAGCGCCTCGATGGTGTCGTCGAACACCCAGCGCTGTCTGATGAACCCCGAAGCGACGTCCCAGCAGGAGCGCCGGATCAGGACGATATGCCCGGCGAGCGTCCCCTTGGTGGGGTGCTCGGGGACACCGGTCGTGAGGTCGTACTGGGGGTCGGAGCTGTTCGGATAGCCGTGCAGCAGCATCTCGAAGTCTTTGGCACAGCCCTCGAGGTACGCCGGGACGCGGTCGGGGATGCCCTCGGCGGTGCCGGGCTCGATGATCTCCGCCGCGATCCGCGCGAACATCGCGACGGTGTGCGGGCAGCGGTACTCCTCTGAGTCCTCAAGGTGTACGGACTCGGGCACGGCGGCGGCCAGCCGGACCTCGTCGATCTCGGTGTCGAGGGCGCGCTCGTAGGGGTGCGTGGCGTGCTCGCACGGCGGGCCGTCCACCGCTTCGGCGGCCGCCCGCAGCGCCGCGACGACCTCCCGGGCCACCTCGTCGTCCGCTCCGGTGGCCACGTAGCGGGTCATCGAGAGCAGCCGGTAGACCTCCTCATGGGCGCGCTCGCCGCCGGGGTCGGCGGCGAGCGCACGGGCGCAGGCAAGGACGTCCGCATCCGGTATCTCGGCCGGAGCGCGTTGATCGAGCCGCTCCCGTGCGGCGCTCATCTCGTCGAGGGCCGAAGTGACGGGGTCCTGCTCGGGCGTCGCGTTCATGATCCCTACGACGCCCGGCACCCCGCAGAAGTTCCGCGGACGTTCCGCTCAGCGCGCCGTCTGCTCGTGTACGTACGCGACCAGGCGGGTCAGCGCCTCCGGGTCGGTGTTCGGCAGCACGCCGTGGCCGAGGTTGAAGATGTGGCCCTCCAGGCCGGCGGCCGCGTCCAGGACCTCGCGGGCCTTGGTCTCGACGGCCTCGCGGGGGGCGAAGAGCACGGCGGGGTCGATGTTGCCCTGGAGCGCCTTGCCGGGGCCGACGCGGCGGGCCGCCTCGTCCAGCGGCACCCGCCAGTCGACGCCGACGACGTCCGCGCCGGCCTCGCCCATCAGGCCGAGGAGTTCGCCGGTGCCGACACCGAAGTGGATACGCGGGACGCCGTAGCCCTCGACGGCCTGGAAGACCTTGACGGAGGCGGGCATCACGGAACGGCGGTAGTCGGCGGGCGAGAGGGCGCCGACCCAGGAGTCGAAGAGCTGGATCGCGCTCGCGCCGGCCTCGATCTGGACCTTGAGGAAGGCGGCGGTGATGTCGGCGAGGCGGTCCAGGAGGTCGGCCCACAGCTGCGGGTCGCCGTACATGAGGGCCTTGGTGCGCTCGTGGTTACGGGACGGGCCACCCTCGACGAGGTAGCTGGCGAGGGTGAAGGGGGCGCCGGCGAAGCCGATGAGGGGGGTGCTGCCCAGCTCGCGCACCAGCATGCCGATGGCCTCGGTGACATAGGAGACGTCGCCGGGCTCCAGGGTGCGCAGCTGCTCGAGGTCGGCGCGGGTGCGGATCGGGTTCTCGACGACCGGGCCGATGCCGGGCTTGATGTCGAGGTCGATGCCGATGGCCTTGAGGGGGACGACGATGTCGCTGAAGTAGATGGCGGCGTCGACGTTGTGGCGGCGTACGGGCTGGAGCGTGATCTCGGTGACCAGGTCGGGCCGCATGCACGAGTCGAGCATCGCGATGCCCTCGCGGACCTTGCGGTATTCGGGGAGTGAGCGCCCTGCCTGGCGCATGAACCACACCGGCGTGTGCGGCACCGGCTCGCGTCGGCAGGCCTTGAGGAATGCCGAGTCGTACGTACCGGTCTGCTGCTGGCCCGCAGGCGTTTCGTTGGCGCTCACGTCCCAAATCTTCGCATGAGCCCCACCTACCGAATTCGGTAGGTGGGACGCAATGACCGGCGCGCGGCGGCACACCTCCGAATGGGCGACGCGCGCAGCGGGTGTCCTCCCCGGATGACGGCCTCCTTCCGCCTAATCTTCCGGGCATGGCTGCGGCTCAAGAACACCTCGCGGACAGCGCGGACGAGACCCCGATCCCCTTCCGTCAGGCGGTCGAGGCGCTCCGCGCGGCCCGGCTGCGGCCGGAGATCGAGATCGACCCGACGCCCGCCCCCAAGCGGCTCGCCCCGTTCGCGTACGCCCTGGAGGCGGCGGTCGTCGACGCCGGCGCCGGGCCGGACGGCGAGGACGTGGACCTGGCGGACGGGCGGCTGGTACTGCTCTTCAACCCGGCCGGTGACGACGCCTGGCAGGGCACCTTCCGTGTGGTGACGCTGGCGCGGGCGGAGCTGGAGCCGGAGATGGGCGCCGATCCCCTGCTGCCCGAGGTGTCCTGGTCGTGGCTGACCGGTGCGCTGGAGGCGCGCGAGGTGGAGTACGGGGAGCCGAGCGGCACCGTGACCCGCGCCGCGTCGCACTACTTCGGCGGCCTGGCCTCGCGCGAGCCCGCGACACAGATCGAGATCCGGGCGTCGTGGACACCGGACGAGGGGCCGGACGGGGTGCCAGACATGGCGGCGCACCTGGCGGCCTGGTGCGATCTGCTGTGCCAGGTGGCGGGCCTGCCGCCGGCCACGCTCGACCCGGCGCCGCGCGGCGGGGTGGTGGCCCTGCCACAGCGCCGCGGCCCAAAGCCGCACTGATCCCGTACGCCGGGGTGGACCGGGGCAGGAGCCGTTGGTGCTTCCGGCACGTGACCAAAGGACCCACAGCCGCACTGATCCCGTACGCCGGGGTGGACCGAGGCAGGAGCCGTTGGTGGTCCCGGCACGTGGCCCAAAGACCCGCAACCGCACTGATCCCGTACGCCGGGGGCACAGCCGCGCTGAGGTTCGTCTCCTCCCGGCCGGTATTCCTTACGCACCGCCGATCATGTTCGCGCATGATCGGCGCCTTGGCGTGCCCTGGTGAAGTCCGGTGGGCAATCGCTGCTCACTCGATGTTCACCCTTGATCGCTCAGGCATCCGATTTGCCCGAATTGCCCCTAACTAAATCGTGATCAAAGTCTAAAGTCCCGCCGGATTGCTGCCGAAGAGGTCAGTGACCCTTCAAACACGGATCCTTCCGGCTCTCCCCAGTCGGCTTCCGTCCCCCGCCACTCCCCCAGGAGGCCCGGTGTCTGTTCTCCTCGAGCAACCTTCGAGCCTGGTCGCCTACCGCCCGAACAAGCCGACGGCCATGGTCGTCGTGGCCGACCCTCGCGTCCGCTCCACCGTCACCCGCCACCTGTGGGCCCTCGGAGTACGCGACGTGATCGAGGCGTCGTCCATCGCGGAGGCCCGTCCCCGCGTCGGCAACCCACGCGACATCTGCGTTGCCGACGTCCATCTTCCCGACGGCTCCGGCCTCACGCTGCTGTCCGAGACGCGGGCCGCGGGCTGGCCCAACGGTCTCGCGCTGTCCGCCGCCGATGACATCGGCGCGGTACGCAACGCGCTGGCGGGCGGCGTCAAGGGCTATGTCGTCACCGGCACCCGTACCAACCTCGGCCTGCCCGGACGGCCGGGCGCCGCCCCGATCGGCGCGAATGCGGCCCGTATGCAGCGCCGGCCTCCGGGTGCCCCAGGGCACCCCGGTGGCTACCGCGAGCTGTCGGGCCGGGAGGTCGAGGTGCTGCGGCTGGTTGCGGAGGGCCAGTCCAACAAGGCCATCGGCGTCTCGATGGGGCTCTCGGCGCTGACCGTGAAGAGCCATCTCGCCCGCATTGCCCGCAAGCTCGGCACCGGTGACCGGGCCGGAATGGTGGCGGTCGCGCTGCGCACCGGCATCATTCACTGACCCCTTCGCCCGACCGTCCCGCCCGTCGAGGGAACGTTCCCTCGACGGGCGACGTGCATACACAGATACCCTTGACTGGTGACCGACGCCCAAAAGACCGCAGCAGACACGACACTGCGAGCCTCCGGAGACTCGCCTCCGGACCCCCGACCGGCGCCGGTCCCGCTCCTGGAGCCCCGCGAGGGCATTCCTGCGGTGACCGCCACCGACGTGGCACTCACCGAGGTCATCGCGGCCTTCGCGGCGGGCCACGGCCCGGTCGCCGTCGACGCCGAGCGCGCCTCCGGCTACCGCTACGGCCAGCGCGCCTACCTCGTCCAGCTGCGCCGCGAGGGCGCCGGCAGCGTACTGATCGACCCGGTCGGCTGCCCGGACCTGACCGCGTTCGGCGAGGCCATCGGCGACACCGAGTGGGTCCTGCACGCCGCCACCCAGGACCTGCCCTGTCTTCGCGACATAGGGATGGTCCCCACCCGGCTCTTCGACACCGAGCTGGCCGGGCGGCTGGCCGGCTTCGCCCGGGTCGGCCTGGGCGCGATGGTCGAGAACGTCCTCGGCTTCGCCCTGGAGAAGGGCCACTCCGCCGTCGACTGGTCCACCCGCCCGCTGCCCGAGCCGTGGCTGCGCTACGCCGCGCTCGATGTGGAACTGCTGGTGGATCTGCGCGACGCGCTGGAGGAGGAGCTGGAGCGGCAGGGGAAGCTGGAGTGGGCCCGGCAGGAGTTCGCGGCCATCGCCGCCGCGCCCCCGCCGCCGCCCCGTAAGGACCCCTGGCGCCGCACGTCCGGCATGCACAAGGTGCGCCGGCGCCGCCAGATGGCCGTCGTACGGGAACTGTGGACGGCCCGGGACCAGGTCGCCCAGCGGCGCGACGTCTCGCCGGGCAAGGTGCTCGGGGACGGCGCGATCGTGGAGGCGGCGCTGAATCTGCCGCCGAACAGCCACGCGCTGGCCGCGCTGCCCGGCTTCGGCAACCGGATGGGCCGCCGTCAGCTGGAGCAGTGGCAGGCCGCCGTGGACCGCGCCCGCGCGCTGCCGGACAGCGAACTGCCGCAGCCCGGCCAGCCGCTCAACGGCCCGCCGCCGCCCCGCTCCTGGGCCGACAAGGACCCGGCCGCCGCGGCCCGGCTGTCGGCCGCCCGCGCGGCGGTGACCACACTCGCCGAGAGCCTGAATCTCCCCCAGGAGAACCTCATCGCCCCGGACACGGTGCGCCGGCTGTGCTGGGAGCCGCCGGCCGAGCCCGCCCCGGAGACGGTCGCCGAGGTGCTGGCCGGGCACGGCGCCCGCCGCTGGCAGATCGAGCAGGTGACGCCGATCCTCACCGAGGCGCTGCTGACGAACGGCGACTGACCAGCGACAACCCGTACCCCAAGGCCCCGGCCGCGTGTGAGGACACGCGGCCGGGGCCTTTTGCAGGCCGGACACACCACGCGATAGGCGTCCATCCGGTGTGATGTTCGCCGCTCCCGGCGGTGGGGGTGTGCAGCTTGGTTACCCGTAAGTAGCATGTGGGTGTGAAGCGTCCCTGGGGGCGCCCACGCAGCAGTGCCATCCCGCACCTGGAGGAGAGCCAACGTGCCTCGTACCGCTAGGGACGTCGTCTTCGTCGACGGCGTCCGCACCCCGTTCGGCAAGGCGGGCCCGAAGGGCATCTACCACGAGACCCGCGCCGACGATCTCGTCGTAAAGGCCATCCGGGAGCTGCTGCGCCGCAACCCGGACCTGGACCCCGCGAAGATCGACGAGGTCGCCATCGCCGCGACCACGCAGATCGGCGACCAGGGTCTGACCCTGGGCCGTACCGCCGGCATCCTTGCGGGCCTCCCGCAGTCCGTGCCCGGCTACTCCATCGACCGTATGTGCGCCGGTGCGCTGACCGCCGTCACGGCCACCGCGGGCTCCATCGCCTTCGGCGCCTACGACGCCGTCATCGCGGGCGGTGTCGAGCACATGGGCCGCCACCCCATGGGCGAGGGCGTCGACCCGAACCCCCGGTTCGTGTCCGAGAAGCTCGTCGACGAGTCGGCCCTGTTCATGGGCATGACCGCGGAGAACCTCCACGACCGCTACCCGACCATCACCAAGCAGCGCGCCGACGAGTACGCCGTGCGCTCGCAGGAGAAGGCGGCGAAGGCGTACGCGAACGGGAAGATCCAGCAGGACCTGGTCCCGATCTCCGTACGGAACACCAACGCCGAGGTGGGCGAGACCGGTTGGGGTCTGGTCACCGCCGACGAGCCGATGCGTCCGGGGACCACGCTGGAGAACCTGTCGGGCCTCAAGACCCCGTTCCGTACGCACGGCCGGGTCACGGCCGGTAACGCCGCGGGTCTCAACGACGGCGCCACCGCCTCGCTCCTCGCCTCCGAGGACTTCGCCCGGGAGAACAACCTCCCGGTCAAGATGCGCCTCGTCTCCTACGCCTTCGCGGGCGTCGAGCCGGAGGTCATGGGCTACGGCCCGATCCCGGCGACGGAGAAGGCCCTGGCCAAGGCCGGGCTCTCCATCGAGGACATCAACCTCTTCGAGGTCAACGAGGCGTTCGCCGTGCAGGTGCTCGCCTTCCTCGAGCACTACGGCATCGCCGACGACGACGCGCGGGTCAACCAGTACGGCGGCGCGATCGCCTACGGTCACCCGCTGGCCTCCTCCGGTGTCCGGCTGATGACGCAGCTGGCCCGCCAGTTCGAGGAGCAGCCGCAGGTCCGCTACGGCCTGACCACCATGTGCGTCGGCTTCGGCATGGGCGCCACGGTCATCTGGGAGAACCCGAACCACAAGGACGCCGGAGGCGACAAGTGAGCACCACCACCGCTGAGCTTCTGAAGGGTGCGGCCGAGCTGTTCCCCGACGAGGTCGTCACGTCGGCGCACGTACGCCACCTCGACCTGCCGTACGGCGCGGGCAGGTTCGCCCTGATCACGCTGGACAACGGCTTCGACCACACCAAGCCGACCACCTTCGGCCCCGGCTCGCTGGCGAACCTGAACGCCGCCATCGACCAGGTCGAGAAGGAGGCCGCGGACGGCGACATCGTCGGCGTCGGCCTCACCGGCAAGCCGTTCATCTTCGCCGTCGGCGCCGACCTCAAGGGCGTCGAGATCCTCAAGAAGCACGAGGACGCGCTGGCCATCGGCAAGGGCGGCCACGATGTCTTCAAGCGGCTGGCGAGCCTGGCCGTGCCGACCTTCGCCTACTACAACGGTGCCGCCATGGGCGGTGGCGTCGAGGTCGGTCTGCACTGCTCGTACCGCACCGTGTCGAAGGCACTGCCGGCGTTCTCGCTGCCCGAGGTCTTCCTGGGTCTCGTCCCGGGCTGGGGCGGCTGTGCGCTGCTGCCGAACCTGATCGGCGCCGACAAGGCCGTCTCGGTCATCATCGAGAACTCCCTCAACCAGAACAAGCAGCTCAAGGGCCAGCAGGTCTTCGACCTCGGGATCGCCGACGCGATCTTCGAGGGCGCGGACTTCCTGGAGCAGTCGCTGATCTGGACCGCGAACGTCCTCAAGGGCGACGTGAGCGTCGAGCGTCCCGAGGTCGACCGCGGTGAGGCCTGGGACCAGGCCGTTGCCAAGGGCCGGTTCATCGCCGACGGCAAGGTGCACGGCGCCGCCCCGGCCGCGTACCGCGCGCTGGACATCATCGCCGCCGCCAAGAGCGGTGACCTGCAGGCCGGTTTCGACGCCGAGGACCAGGCGCTCGCCGACCTGATCATGGGCGGCGAACTGCGCGCCGGCATCTACTCGTTCAACCTGGTGCAGAAGCGCGGCAAGCGGCCCGCCGGTGCGCCGGACAAGAGCCTGGCGCGTCCGGTCACCAAGGTCGGCGTCGTCGGCGCCGGTCTGATGGCCTCGCAGCTGGCGCTGCTCTTCCTGCGCCGCCTCGAGGTGCCGGTCGTGCTGACCGACATCGACCAGGAGCGCGTCGACAAGGGTGTGGGCTATGTCCACGCCGAGATCGACAAGCTGCTCGGCAAGGGCCGGATCCACCAGGACAAGGCCAACCGCCTCAAGGCCCTGGTGTCCGGTGTGCTGGACAAGGCCGAGGGCTTCGCCGACGCGGACTTCATCATCGAGGCCGTCTTCGAGGAGATCGGCGTCAAGCAGCAGGTGTTCGCGGAGGTGGAGGCCGTCGCCCCGGCGCACGCGATCCTCGCCACCAACACCTCCTCGCTCTCCGTCTCCGAGATGGCGTCGAAGCTCAAGCACCCCGAGCGGGTCGTGGGCTTCCACTTCTTCAACCCGGTCGCGATCCTCCCGCTGCTGGAGATCGTGCGCGGCGAGAAGACCGACGACGCCTCGCTGGCCACCGCCTTCGGTGTCGCCAAGAAGCTGAAGAAGACCGCGGTGCTGACGAAGGACGCCCCGGCGTTCGTCGTGAACCGCATCCTGACCCGCTTCATGGGCGAGATCCAGAACGTCATCGACGAGGGCACCCCGGTCGAGACCGCGGAGAAGGCCATCGAGCCGCTCGGTCTGCCGATGTCGCCGCTGGTGCTGCTGGAGCTGGTCGGCCCGGCCATCGGTCTGCATGTGTCGGAGACCCTCAACCGGGCGTTCCCCGAGCGCTTCACGGTCTCCCCGAACCTCGCGGCCGTCGTCAAGGCGGGCAAGCGCGGCTTCTACGTCTACGACTCCGGGAAGCCGGAGCTGGACCCCGAGGTCGCCGCTCTCCTCAAGCAGGGCGATGTCGTCCTGACCGAGGAGCAGGTCCGTGACCGCGTGCTCGACGCCGTCGCCCAGGAGATCGGGCTCATGCTCGACGAGGGCGTCGTCGCCGAGGCACAGGACATCGACCTGTGCCTGATCACCGGCGCCGGCTGGCCCTTCCACCTGGGCGGCATCACGCCGTACCTGGACCGCGAGGGTGTCTCCGAGCGGGTGACCGGCAAGAAGTTCCTGGCCCCGGGCGTGGCGAGCGTGCCCGCGTAAGGGTGCACAGCTGATTGCGGGATGCGCGGGCCGGCTCGGTGGAGTCGGCCCGCGCTTTCGCGTTCGTGGGAGGGTGGCGCCATGGATTCCTTGGTCATTGTCGATGCCGCGAATGTGGTCGGCTCGGTACCGGACGGCTGGTGGCGGGACCGGCACGGGGCGGCGGAGCGGTTGCGGGATGCGCTGCCGGAGTACGTCGACAACGGGCTGCCGGGGCTGGTCGCGCTGCCGCTGGAGATGGTGCTGGTCGTGGAGGGCGCCGCGCGGGGGGTGGCGTCCGTGGAGGGCGTACGGGTGGAGTCCGCGGGCGGCAGCGGGGACGACCGGATCGTGGAGCTGGTGGCAGCGGAGGGCGGTGGCCGGGACTGCCTGGTGGTCACCGCGGACCGTGCATTGCGGGAGCGGGTTGAGGCGTTGGGGGCACGGGTGACCGGGCCGCGCGCCGTCTGGGGCCGTCGGAGGACATGAAGAAGGCCCGTACGGCCGCAAGACCGTACGGGCCCCACCGGGGTCACGACGGGGTGCTGTCCCTGCCCTCCCGGCTTTTCTGCCGCGAGCGGATCCCGAGGCGGCTGTGCGAGCGCCCGTACACGAAGTAGATGCCGAAGCCGGCCACCATCCAGATCCCGAAGCGGACCCAGGTCTCGGCGGGCAGATTGAGCATCAGCCACAGCGAGGCGAGGACGGACAGGACCGGGACGAACGGGACGAGCGGGGTGCGGAAGGAACGGGGCAGGTCGGGGCGGGAGCGGCGGAGGATGATGACGCCGATGGCAACGACGACGAACGCGAACAGCGTGCCGATGTTGACCAGTTCGGCCAGGACATCGATGGACGTGAAGCCGGAGGCGATGGCGACCACGACACCCAGCAGGACGGTCGCCCGGTACGGGGTGCCGAACTTCGGGTGGGAGCGCGAGAAGACCCGCGGCATCAGCCCGTCCCGGCTCATCGCGAAGAACACCCGGCTCTGGCCGAGCAGCAGGATCATGCAGACCGAGGTGAGGCCGACGGCCGCGCCGAAGCTGATGATGTTCCCGAAGAAGGGATGTCCGAGATCCTTGAAGGCGTCGGCGAGCGGGGCGTCGGTGGAGAGCTTGCTGTATTTCTCCATTCCGGTGACGACGACGGAGACGGCGACGTAGAGGACCGTGCAGATGGCGAGCGAGCCGAGGATGCCGCGCGGGACGTCGCGCTGCGGGTTGCGGGTCTCCTCGGCCGCGGTGGCCACGATGTCGAAGCCGATGAAGGCGAAGAAGACCACGGCGGCCGCGGTGAAGATGCCCATGGTGCCGAAGTTGGCCGGGGTGAAGCCGAACATCAGCTGGGCCAGCGGCGCGGCGAGCCCGCCGCCGCCCTCAGTGGGCACGCTCGGCGGGACGAACGGCTCGTAGTTGGCGCCGCTGATGAAGAAGGCACCGGCGATGATGACCAGCAGCACGACGGTGACCTTGATGGCGACGATCACGGCCGTCACCCGCGAGGACAGCTTCATCCCGAGCACCAGGATGCCGGTCAGGACGAGGACGAGGATGCAGGCGAGGAGGTCGAAGCCGAACACTCCCTCGTGGGTGCCGGCCAGTCCGGTGGGCAGATGCCAGCCGGCGGAGTCCATCAGCGAGCGGATATAGCCCGACCAGCCGACGGCGACCACCGCACAGCCCAGGGCGAGTTCCAGGACCAGGTCCCAGCCGATGATCCAGGCGGGGAACTCGCCGAGGGACGCGTACGAGAAGGTGTAGGCCGAACCGGCGACCGGGACGGTGGAAGCGAATTCTGCGTAGCACAGGGCCGCCAGCGCGCAGACCACGCCCGCGACGACGAAGGAGACCGCGACGGCGGGCCCCGCCTGTTCCTTGGCAATCTTTCCGGTGAGGACGAAAATGCCGGTTCCGATGACGACACCGACACCGAAGACCGTCAGATCGAGCGCGGAAAGTGACTTCTTGAGCGTGTGCTCCGGCTCCTCGGTGTCCTGGATCGACTGCTCCACAGTCTTCGTCCGGAACATGCCGCGATCGCGGCGCGAAATTTTCCCTGTGCCGTGCTGTGTGCTCATGGGCGAACCTCCGCCTGGACGACCCTCGCAACTCTCCTGAACTGACCGAGTCTCCGCAATGGGGAGAAATAGTCAGTGTCGGCGGGCCTTCGCACGGCGGTGATTCACCCGATGGGGCGTGGCCGCGGGTATGCCGAGGGGCCGGTCGGAACACCCGTACGGGTGACCGGCCGGCCCCTCACGCTGCCGGATGGCGGAGCGTGCCGCCGTTCGTGGCTCAGTCGCGGGCGACCTCGGCGGCCCGGTCGTCGGTGGCCGCCACGGACTGGGCGTCGCCGGCCCGGGTGTCGATCCGGGCGACGAGACCCGTCACCTGGCGGGCGATGTCCGGCGCGGTGAGCCCGATCTCGGCCATGACCTCCTTACGGGAGGCGTGGTCGAGGAACCGCTCGGGGATGCCGAAGTCGCGCAGCGGAAGGTCCACCCCGGCGTCCCGCAGCGCCTGCGCGATGGCCGAACCGACGCCGCCGGAGCGGATGTTGTCCTCGACGGTGACCACGACGCGGTGCTTGGCGGCGAGCCCCGGCAGGGCCGCATCGACCGGCTTGACCCAGCGCGGGTCGACGACGGTGGTGGAGATGCCCTGCTTGTCCAGCAGGTCGGCGACCTCCAGGCACATCGGCGCGAGGGCACCCACGGAGACCACCAGGACGTCGGGCCGGTCGGCCTTGCTCTCGCGCAGGACGTCCATGCCGCCGACCTTCCCGACCGCGGGCACGGCCGGTCCGACGACGCCCTTGGAGTAGCGCAGCACCGTCGGCGCGTCCTTGACCTCGACGGCCTCGCGCAGCTGGGCGCGCAGCTGCTCGGCGTCGCGCGGCGCGGCGAGCCGCAGCGTGGGCACGACCTGGAGCATCGACATGTCCCACATGCCGTTGTGCGAGGCGCCGTCGTCGCCGGTGACGCCGGCCCGGTCCAGGACGAAGGTCACACCGCACTTGTGCAGCGCCACATCCATCAGGACCTGGTCGAAGGCCCGGTTGAGGAACGTGGCGTAGACGGCGAAGACGGGGTGCACTCCACCGGTGGCCAGGCCCGCGGCCGAGGTGGCGGCGTGCTGCTCGGCGATGCCGACGTCGTAGATACGGTCCGGGAACGCCTCGGCGAACTTCTTCAGGCCGACGGGCTGGAGCATGGCCGCAGTGATCGCGACGATGTCGTCCCGCTCCCGGCCGAGCTTGACCATCTCGTCGCCGAAGACGGAGGTCCAGCTGGCGGCCGCGGTCTTGACCGGCAGGCCGGTGTCGGGGTGGATCGGGCCGATGCCGTGGAAGCGGTCGGCCTCGTCCTGCTCGGCGGGCTTGTAGCCGCGGCCCTTCTCGGTGAGGCAGTGCACGATGACCGGGCCGCCGAACCGCTTGGCGCGGGCCAGCGCGGACTCCAGGGCCTCGATGTCATGGCCGTCGATCGGGCCGACGTACTTCAGGCCCAGGTCTTCGAACATGCCCTGTGGCGCGATGAAGTCCTTCAGGCCCTTCTTGGCGCCGTGCAGGGTCTCGTACAGCGGCTTGCCGACCACGGGTGTGCGCTCGAGGAGGTCCTTGCCGCGGGCCAGGAAGCGCTCGTAGCCGTCGCTGGTACGGAGCGTGGCGAGGTGGTTGGCGAGGCCGCCGATGGTCGGGGCGTAGGAGCGCTCGTTGTCGTTGACGACGATGACGAGCGGGCGGTCCTTGGCGGCGGCGATGTTGTTGAGCGCCTCCCAGGCCATACCGCCGGTGAGCGCGCCGTCACCGATGACGGCGACGACATGGTCGTCCTTGCCGCGTACCTCGTTGGCCTTGGCGAGACCGTCGGCCCAGCCCAGCACCGTGGAGGCGTGGCTGTTCTCGATGATGTCGTGCGGCGACTCGGCGCGGGAGGGGTAGCCGGACAGGCCGCCCTTGGTGCGCAGCCCCGTGAAGTCCTGGCGGCCGGTGAGCAGCTTGTGGACGTAGGACTGGTGTCCCGTGTCGAAGAGGACCTTGTCCTTCGGGGAGCGGAAGACGCGGTGCAGGGCGATGGTCAGCTCGACCACGCCGAGGTTCGGGCCGAGGTGGCCGCCGGTCTTGGACACCGCATCGACGAGGAAGGTACGGATCTCCCCCGCCAGCTGCTCAAGCTGCTCCGGCTCCAGCCGGTCCAGATCGCGCGGTCCCCTGATACGGGAAAGCAACGCCCGCCCGTCGCCCGCCACCGCCCCGACCTGGCGCGCTTCGCGCGGCACCTTTTCCACTCCTGCCTCCTTGCTGCGTTCTGCCTGCTGCCTGTGCCTGTTGCCGTGCATCGAGCGTGCCGATCAGATGAGTCTAATGTTCCGCCCACGGTGCCGACGGCCGGGCCTTGCGATGTATGTCACCGGGGTGCGACAACCGAACGGAGCTACCCGCGGACACGGGCCGGCCCCCACTGGCGTATGCCTGGTGGGGGCCGGTCCGCCCAGAATGTCCGGACCGGGTCAGGTGCGCCCGGCCGTTTTCTGCGTACGGCGGGAGACCGAGTCGATCACGACGGCGGCGAGCAGCACCGCACCGGTGATCATGTACTGGATCTCGCTGGCCATGCCGAGCAGGTTCAGGCCCTGCTGGATCGACTGGATGACCAGCATGCCCAGCAGCGCCGACCAGATCTTGCCGCGGCCGCCGAAGAGGCTGGTGCCGCCGATGACGGCCGCCGCGATGACGTTCATCAGCGTGTTGCCGGAGCCCAGGTTCTTGGTGGCGCCACCGGAGAGGCTGGCGATGAACAGTCCGCCGAAGGCGGCCAGCATCCCGGAGATGGCGAAGACGCTGATCCGGATCTTGTTGACGTTGATGCCGGCGCGGCGGGCCGCCTCGGCGTTGCCGCCGACCGCGAAGATCTGCCGCCCGTAGGTCGTACGGCGCACCACGAAATCCGCGATGACCAGCACGGCGAGGAACAGCACCAGGGCCAGCGGGAGGCCGCGGGCGCCGGCCGGCTCGTTGAGGACGTAGGCGACGACAAAGGAGAGCACCGCGACCACGCCGGCACGCAGCGCGATCTCGCTGAGCGGCCGCGAGGGCAGGGCGGCGGCCTTGCGGCGCTTGGCGTCCAGCAGCAGCGATCCGGCGTACGCGAGGACCGCGACCAGCGCCAGCCCGTAAGCGGCGGCCTTGTCCTCGAAGTAGTAGCCGGTGAGGTTCTCCACCAGGCTGCCACTCGGCGTGTTGATGGAGCCTTCGTTGCCCATCATCCAGATCTGCAGGCCGCTCCAGCCGAGGAAGCCGGCCAGCGTCACGACGAACGCGGGCACGCCGATCTTGGCGAAAAAGAATCCGTGCAGGGCACCGATGGCGACACCGGCGGCGACGGCGATCAGGACCGCGAGGTAGTCGTTGACGCCGTGGGTGACGCTGAGCACCGCCCAGACGGCCGCGCCGACACCCGCCACCGAGCCGACCGAGAGGTCGATCTCGCCGAGCAGCAGGACGAAGACGATGCCGACGGCCATGATGCCGAGGCCGGAGGTGTAGACGCCGATGTTGGCGAGGCTGTCGGCGGACAGGAAGCTGCTGTTCTTCAGCTGGAAGACGACCGCGATCACGATCAGACCGATGATGACCGGCAGCGAGCCCAGCTCACCGCCGCGCACCCGGCGCTTGAAGTCGTTGAGGTAGCCGGTGAAGCCCTGTTCGCGGACGAGCAGCCGGGGGTCGACTGCGGCCGGGGCGGTCTTGTCGGCCGTCTCGGTCTTCTCGGCCGTCGGCTCCGCGGCGTCGACGGGCTCCTTCTTGAGGTCGCTCATGCCCCGGCCTCCTTCTTCACCTGGTCCGTACGCGCCTTGCGGCGGGTGACGGCGTTGTCCGAGGCGCCGGTGATGGCGGCGATGACCTCTTCGTGGGAAGTGCCCTCGACATCGAAGACACCGTTGTTACGGCCCAGCCGCAGCACCGCGACGCGGTCCGCGACGGCCTGCACATCGGCCATGTTGTGGCTGATGAGGATGACGCCCAGGCCGCGTTCCCGCAGCCGCTCGACGAGGTCGAGGACCTGCGCGGTCTGCTCGACGCCGAGGGCGGCGGTGGGCTCGTCGAGGATGACGACCTTCGGGTCACCGATCAGCGCGCGGGCGATGGCGACGACCTGCCGCTGGCCGCCGGAGAGCGCGGCGACGGGGATCCGGACGCTGGGGATACGGATGGACAGGGTGTCCAGCAGCTCCTTGGCGCGCTTCTCCATCGCGATCTCGTCGAGAACACCGGCGGTGCGGCTCTCGTTACCGAGGAAGAGGTTGGCGACGACGTCGAGGTTGTCGCAGAGCGCGAGGTCCTGGTAGACGGTGGCGACGCCGAGCTCCTGGGCGTCGTGCGGCTTGTTGATGCGTACCGTCCGGCCTTCCCACTCGATGGCACCGTCGTCGACGGGGTGCACGCCCGAGATGGTCTTGACCAGGGTGGACTTGCCGGCGCCGTTGTCGCCTACGAGGGCGACCACCTCACCGGGGTGGATCTCCAGGGTGACGTCCGTGAGTGCCTGGACGGCACCGAACCGCTTGGAGATTCCGCGCAACGCCAGCACAGGCGTAGCGGACACGTGAATCATCTCCTTCGCCGCCGTCGCAAACGGCGGGGATGGTGGCGCGAAGAGCGGGGGGCTCTGCGAAGTGGGGGGTGAAGGGGCCCGCGCCAGGGACGGGGCGGCGCGGGCCAGGGGCGCGCGTTACTTGATGTCGGCCGCTTCGCAGGCCTTCTTGACGTCGCCGGTGCAGATCTCGCTCGCCTTGTAGACCTTGTCCTTGATGATCGCGGAGGCGATGTTGTCCTTGGTCACGATCTGCGCGTCGTACAGCTTGGCGGGGATGCCCTTGACGTCACCGCTGAGGCTGTCGACCTTGGTGTCCGTCAGGGAACCGATCTTCTCGCCCTTGAGCAGCTTGACCGCGATCTCGGCCGTGGAGTCGGCCTGCGGCTTGATCTGCTTGTAGATGGTGAACGCCTGGTCGCCCTTGAGGATCCGCTGCAGACCCGCGAGCTCGGCGTCCTGGCCGCCGACCGGGACCTTGACGCCCTGCTTCTTGAGGGCGGTGATGATGCCGCCTGCCATGCCGTCGTTGCCCGAGTAGACGCCCTGGAAGTCGTCCTTGCCGAGCGAGTCGATGGCCGCGCTCATCTTCTTGTTGGCCTCGTCCGGCGACCAGTCCGGGATGTCCTGCTCGTAGGCGACCTTCTTGACCTGCTTGTCGAGGACGCTGTGGGCGCCCTTCTTGAAGAACGGCATGTTCGGGTCGGTGGGCGAGCCGTTGATCATGACGACATTGCTGTCCTTGGCCTTGTCACCGAGCGCCTTGACCAGGGCCTGGCCCTGCAGGCGGCCGATCTTCTCGTTGTCGTAGGACACGTACGCGGAGAGGTTGCCTTCTGCCAGCCGGTCGTACGCGACGACCTTGACGCCCTTCTTGGCCGCCTGGTTGACCCAGGACTTGGTGGCCTTGTAGTCCACGGCGTCCAGAATGATCACCTTCACGCCCTGGGTGATCAGCGCGTCGAACTGCTTCTTCTGGTTCTCGGTGTCCTGCGAGGCGTTGTTGTACTGCACCTTGCAGTCGCTGCACAGCGCGTTGATCTTCGCCTCGATCAGCGGGCGGTCGAAGGTCTCGTAGCGCGTGGTCTTGTTCTCCGGCAGCAGCAGACCGATGGTCTTGCCGTCACCACCGCCGCTCTTGGCACCGTCACCGGCTTTGCCGCAGGCGGCCACGGAGAGCGCCATCGAGACTGCGGCGGTACCTATGACGACGCGACGCGTCCAAACGTTCATTGGGGTTGCCTCCCTGACGAGGCCGCGTCGTTGCGGCCGAGGTGGCTGGAAGTCAACTCGGCCGCCAGCCGACCGTCAAGAAGTAAATCCTTAACGAGATGGCAACGGTGCCATGCGTTAGCTGTGTGAACTCAGCGCTCTCACGCTATGGCGGGCGCGTCGACGCTCTGCGCGCCGTCGAGAAGGGTCGAATCGCCCATCTCGCTCAGGACGAGCGCGAGCGCGCCCAGCACCTCCGCGCGGCCCCCGAGCGTGCCGGGGACGATGCCCAACTGCCGCGCCGCGCTGGGGATCGCGTAGCGCGACACCGATTCGCGGATCGGCGCCAGCACCAGCTCACCGGCCTCGGCGAGATCGCCGCCGAGCACCACCCGGCTCGGATTGAGCAGATTACACAGATTGGCCACACCACTGCCGATATAGCGGCCTACGTCCGCAATCACCCGCCGGCAGCCCGGGTCGCCCTCGCGGGCCAGCTGCACCACCCGCGGCATGGTCAGATCCGCGCCATGGCTCGGCTGGAGCAGCGGGAGCACGTACCGCGCGGCGGTGAAGGTCTCCAGGCAGCCGCGGTTGCCGCAGCGGCAGACCGGCCCGGACTCGTCCAGCGTGATGTGCCCGATCTCGCCGGCGGTGCCGCCCGGCCCGCGGTAGATCTGCCCGCTGATCACCAGGCCCGCGCCGACACCGCTGGCCACCTTGATGTACGCAAGGTCGGCGGCCCCCCGGCCGCCGCCCCACACCAGCTCACCGAGCGCCCCCAGGTTGGCGTCGTTGTCGACGTACACCGGGACCCCGAGGCGGCCGGACAGCTCCTGGCTGGGGTTCGTACCGGACCAGCCCGGCAGGATCGCCGTCGACCCGAGGGTGCCGGATTCGACGTCGATGGGGCCCGGGACGCCCAGGCCGACGCCGATGACCTTGCCGGGGTTGATCCCGGTCGCCGCGATCAACCGGTTGACCAGATGTTCCGCGCGGTCGAAGCCCTCGGCCGCGGAGGCGTCCACATCGATCGGCTCGGCCTCCTCGGCGAGCACCTGGTGGGCGAGATTGCCAACCGCCACCCGCAGATGAGAGTGCCCGAAATCGACCCCGACGACGATGCCCGCGTCGCCCGACAGGGACACGCTGCGCGCCCGCCGTCCGCCCGCGGAGGTGGGGGTCACCTCGACGGTCCCGCCGTCCTTCAGCTCCCGAACGATGTTGGAAACGGTCGCCGCGGACAGCCCGGTGCTCCGGGCGATCTCCGCCTGCGTGAGTGAGCCCGCCATACGCACCGCTCGTACGACCCGCTCCAGATTGGCCCGGTGCAGCGAGGACTGCGACCCCGGAGTCTCCATTGACTCATCCACTCCCGTCTGAAGCTGGGCCACAGCAGCGGGGCCCGGCTCTGTCTCCAACATGTGAATCTAAGCTGACGCGCCTGGGCCGTCTCCCGTCAAGTCCTTGAGCGGACAAGAGATCAAGCCGACTGCATACGGAATGGCCATGGCGCGCCGAGGGCCTCCCCCGGCGAACCGGCGGGAGGCCCTGTGCGGTGTGTGGTGAGCTCTGTACGGTGTGGAGTCCTTGTCTCCGGTGCGGTGTCCTCGTCTCCGTGCGGTGCCCTCGTCTCCGTGCGGTGCCCTACTTGAGGGCTCCGGCCGTCAGACCGGCCACCACCTGCCGCTGGAAGATGATGTACGCCGCCAGCACCGGCAGCATCGCGATCGTCAGACCGGCGAAGAGCCCCGACCAGTCGCCCTTGTACCCCTGGCTCACCGCCAGCGCCACCAGCCCCTGGGTCAGCATCTTCTTGTCCGGGTCGCCGACGTTGAGCACCGTCGGCAGCAGGTACTGATTCCACTGCCCGAGGAAGTTGAAGATCCCGACGCTGATCAGGCCGGGCTTCGCCATCGGCAGCATCACCTGGAAGAAGGTCCGGGTGTGCGAGGCCCCGTCGATGAGCGCCGCCTCCGCCACCGAGGTCGGCAGGGTTTTGAAGAAACCGCTGAGGAAGAAGACCGTGAACGGCAGCGAGTAGGCGATATAGACCAGGACCAGACCGTGGTACGAGTCGAGCAGGGTCATGTTCTTCATGACGAAGAACAGCGGGACCAGCGCCAGGATGACCGGGAAACCCATTCCACCGACGAACAGGAAGTACAGAAACCGGTTCCCGGGGAAGTCGAAACGGGCCAGCACATACGCCGCCATCGACCCGAGCAGCATCGTGCCGATCAGCGAACCCCCCACCACAATGAGCGAGTTGAGGAAGTACTGGCCCATGTTCGCCTTGTCCCAGGCGCGCGCCCAGTTGTCGAAATGCAGGACCGACGGCAGCCCCCAGGGCGAGCCGAAGATCTCGGTGTCGTCCTTGAAGGAGCTGACCACCGCCCACAGCAGCGGCATGGTGACCAGCAGGCCCCAGATCACCAGGACACCGTGCGAAAAGACATTGAGGACGCCGCCCTCACTGCTTTCGCCGGCTTTCCTGACCTTGGAGGGCGGCCCCGGCTTCTCCTTGGTGACGCCGTCCGTGACACCGTTCGTGCCCTCTTGCGAGGCACCTTTCGTGGTGCCCGGCAGCTCCGCGGGGTCCGTCTGCGCACTCATCAGAACTCCAGTCGCTCGCGTCGTCCCAGCCGCATCACGATGGCCGAGAAGATGAGGGTCACGATCAGCAGGGAAACGCCGATGGAGGTCGCGTAGCCGGCCTGACCGTCGCGGAAGGTCTTCTGGTACACGTACAGCGGAAGGACCTCGGTCGAATAGTCGGGACCGCCCGGACCGACGCTCATGATCTGCACGAACGCGAAGGCCGAGACGTCCAGGGCGAGGATGCCCATATAGATCCAGCCGGTCTGCACGGTGTCCCACAGCAGCGGCAGCGTGATCCGGAAGAACGTGTTGAAGCGGTTGGCGCCGTCCAGCAGCGCGGCCTCGTAGAAGTCCTTCGGAATGGAGCTCATACCGGCCGAGAAGAGCACGACATAGAAGCCGACATTGGCCCACACCATCGCGGCCATCACACACCACAACGCGATCTGCGGATCCCCCAGCCAGTCCGGCTGCACACCGTCCAGACCGATCGCCGTGAAGAACGCGTTGAGCGCGCCGCTCTCCGGGTTGTACGCGAACTGGAACAGCAGCGCGACGATCGGGATGGACAGCACCTGCGGGAAGAAGTAGAGGATCTTGTACGCAGCCGAGCCGCGTACGCCGCCGATCACCGCCTTCTTCCGCCGGCGGCCGCCGACATTGAGCATGAAGGCGAAGAAGAGCCCGAGCGCAAGCGTCACCACCGGCAGCAGAATCAGCAGCGTCACACTGTTGCCCACCGCGGCCCAGAAGACATCGTCCTGGAAGAGCCGGACGTAATTGTCGAAGCCGACCATTTTCATGTCCGGACTCAGGCCGGTCCAGTCCGTGAAGGAGTAGTAGATGGCCTGCACGAACGGCGAGATCACGAAGATCCCATAAATCACCAGCGGGACGACCAGGAACCCCGCGATGAAACGGTATTTACCGTGCTGCATGACTACCGATCCCGTTCTCTGCCTGCGGCGGCAGCCGCTGGTGACGCCGTGCACTCATCGGCCGACGCAACGCATCGGTCAGCGCTTGTACTTCTTGACGCTGGAGTCGGCGCGGGTGTCGTCCGCATACTTCTGGATCTTCTTTATGGCCTCGTCCGGTGTCATCCGGCCGGCCATCATCTCGCCCAGCGCGCCGGCCCCGATCCGCTCCTTCTGCAGCGCCACATACCAGTCCTGGAGTCGCGGATTGACGATGTTCGAGCCGGCCTTCTCCAGCGCCGCATTCGCCGAGGAAAGACCCGGCGGAAGCGTGACGCCGTCCGTGCCGCCGTTGAACGAACAGAGCGAGGAAACCTGCTTGATGAAGTTCTGCGCGGACTTCTTGCCGAGCATGATGCGCAGCAGTTCCATACCGCCCTGGGAGTTCTTCGCCGCCTTCGGGACGATGTACGGTTCGCCGCCCGAGGCCCAGATCGTGCCGAACGGCATCTTGTCCGAGGTGGAGAGGCCGGACGGCGCGCCGACCGCGAGATCGAAATTCGGGTTCTTCGCGATCTGCTTGGCCGACTCGTTCTCCACCCAGGAACCGTTGGGGATGAACAACGCCTTGCCGTCGGCCCAGGCCTTCTGCGACTGGAGGTGGTCCAGGCCCGGCGAGCCCTTGAGGACGTACCCCTTCTTGTAGAGCTCGTAATAGGCGTCGAATGCCGCCTTGACCGCCGGGTCCTTCCAGGCGTTCGGCTCGAGGTTGTCGATCCGCCGCAGGACCTCCGCTCCGCCGATCTTGGCGATGAACGGGTAGAGACTGAAGGGCAAGTAGTAGGGGTACTTACCCGGATAGGCCCAGCCCGCGATGCCCCTTTTCTTGGCCTTCGCACACAGCGCGAGCATGTCGTCCCAGGTCTCGGGGTATTCCGCGTCCAGCTTCTGCAGATTCCCCTTCGAGTACCACACGCCGTACACCGTGTACGCGTAGTACAGGACCCAGGTCTCCTTACCACCGAACTGCCCCATCTCGATGACACCGGGGCGCAGCGTGTCGCGCACCTTCTTCTTCGGGTCGTCGATCGAGGGCGCGTCGAGAAGAGACGTCAGATCGCTGAGCTGTTCCTTGCCCACCAGCGTGCCGAAATCCATCTGCTCGGCACCGGAGTTGTCGATGAGATCCGGCGGATTTCCCCCGTTGAAGCGCGACTGCAGCGTCGACTGGATCTTCTGCGTCGAGGAGAGCTTGACCTTGCCGTCGGTCTTGGGGAATGCCTTGGTGTACTCGGCCTGCGCGTCCTTGGCGTACTTGTCGCCGAATCCACCGTCGAAGATGACGACATCGAGGCCCGCGGACTCATTGACGGCCAGCGGATTCTTCGCCGTCTTCTTTCCCTTGGCGACCTTGTCGCCGTCGCCGCTGGAGGCCCCGGCACAGGCCGACAACATGCTCATGGCCGGTACGGCGACGATCCCCAGGGCTGCGGCCCGCTTGACCAGATCGCGACGGTTGAATTCTGAGGTGGATCCCATGCTCAAGTCCTCGCCTTCTTCAGGACTCAGGCGGTGTACCGGAGCCACCCCGGCACCGCAGGTCAGATGAAGCTGAGTTGTACGGGATGTGCACCGGACGCGCGGGATACGCGCTAGGGAGACGCGGGGAAATCATCCATTCCCCCGTACTCCCCCGGATCCACGGCCCAGTCGCACGGCCGGATGGATGCCGACAGGTATAGTCCACTTCCGGCCGAAGGGGCAAGATCGAATGCAGGGTTGGACGGCGTCTTTCCCTAGTTGAGACCTCTCCGGCATGCGGGGCAGATCCACCGCAGGCCGACACGCCGCTCCGCCCCGCCGGTACGGCGACCCACCGAGCGCAACAGCACCCTTGACACCCATCGCCCCGCCCCGCTTACTTATCTCTGCTTCTCCCCACTTATCTCTGCGTATTTCGGCGCCACCCAACTGACAACGATGTCACTTCCGTTGAGAGGGCTCGCGTGCGGCACAGACACCGGCACCGTCCACGGCGGGGATTCACCCGCCCCGCTGTCCTCGCGGCGGCCGCTCTGCTCGTCATCACCGCGCACGGCCCGGCCCAGGCCGCGCCGCCCCAAACCCCCATGGCGGCAACGGAGTTCCACTCCTCCTTCGAGCCCGGCGACCCGTCGCCCACCTGGACCGACACCGTCGACACCACCCCCGACGGCAGGCCCCGCGCCGCCGGCGTCACCCCGGAAGGCACCTCCGCGGCCACCGGCATGACCAGCCACCCCGACACCGGCCCCGCCGACTCCCCCACCGCCAAGCCGCACGCAGGCTTCAGCGGCACCCACGCCCTGCGCTACGCCGGCACCCACGCCGCCCCCGCCCGCGGCTACTCGTACAACAAACTCTTCGACGTCAGCATCCCCGTCACGGCGTCAACTGCCCTCTCCTACAAGCTCTTCCCGGAGATGGCCAGAACCGACCTCGCCTACCCCGCCACCCACGTCGCCGTGGACCTCGCCTTCACCGACGGCACCTACCTCAGCGACCTGCGTGCCGTGGACCAGCACGGCACCCCGCTGACACCGCAGGGCCAGGCCTCCTCCAAGACCCTCTACGCCAACCAGTGGAACCATCGCGAGTCCCGCATCGGCGCGGTCGCCGCCGGCAAAACCATCGACCGCATCCTCATCGCCTACGACGCCCCCGCGGCACCGCGCACCGCCCCGGCCTTCCGCGGCTGGCTCGACGACCTCACCCTCGCCCCCAAGCCACCGGACAAGCGGCTGCCCCACCCCTCCGACTACGCCCTCACCACGCGCGGCACCCTCTCCAGCGGCAGCTTCTCGCGCGGCAACACCTTCCCCGCCACCGCCGTCCCCAACGGCTTCAACTTCTGGACACCGGTGACCAACGCGGGCTCCGCCGACTGGCTCTACGAATATGCGCGCAAGAACAACGCCGACAATCTGCCCACCCTCCAGGCCTTCAGCGCCAGCCATGAGCCCAGCCCCTGGATGGGCGACCGCCAGACGTTCCAGGTGATGCCCTCCACCGCAGCCGGCACCCCGGACGCCTCCCGCACCGCCCGCGCCCTCCCCTTCCACCACGCCAACGAGACCGCGAAGCCGCACTACTACGGCGTGACCTTCGACAACGGTCTCAAGGCAGAGATCACCCCGACCGACCACGCCGCCCTGATGCGCTTCACCTTCCCCGGCAACAACGCCGGCCTCATCTTCGACAATGTCAACAACAAGGGCGGCCTGAGCCTGGACACCGAGCGCGGCATCGTCACCGGCTTCTCCGATGTCAAGAGCGGCCTGTCCACCGGCGCCACCCGGCTCTTCGTCTACGGCGCCTTCGACGCGCCCGTCACCGGCGGTGGCAAGCTCGACGGCGGAGGCGGCAAGGACGTCACCGGCCATCTCCGCTTCACACCCCGCGCCGACCACACCGTCACCATGCGCATCGCCACGTCCCTGATCAGCGTGGACCAGGCACGGGCGAACCTGTCCCGCGAAATCCCCGCGGATGCCACCTTCAGCAGCATCCGACACCGCGCCCAGTCCCAGTGGGACGACCTCCTGGGCCGCATCGAGGTCGAAGGCGCAAGCCGGGACCAGCTCACCACCCTCTACTCCAACCTCTATCGCCTCTACCTCTACCCCAACTCCGGCTCCGAGCAGGTCGGCTCACGCACCCGCTATGCCAGCCCCTTCTCCCCGCAGACCGGCCCCGACACCCCCACCCATACCGGCTCGAAAATCGTCGACGGCGGGATCTACGTCAACAACGGCTTCTGGGACACCTATCGCACCACCTGGCCCGCCTATTCCCTGCTCACCCCGAAGCGGGCCGGGAACATGGTCGACGGCTTCGTCCAGCAGTACAAGGACGGCGGCTGGAT
The DNA here is from genome assembly GCF_040651455.1 of Streptomyces sp. NPDC048483. Lineage (NCBI taxonomy): Bacteria > Bacillati > Actinomycetota > Actinomycetes > Kitasatosporales > Streptomycetaceae > Streptomyces > Streptomyces sp. NPDC048483. Next base: position 53,719 of record NZ_JBEZJZ010000009.1, on the reverse strand, counting down.
CTCCCGCTGGTCCTCCCCCGGCTATGCCGACCTGATGACCGGTACGAGTTCCGATGTGGCCTTCGCCGATGCGTTTGCCAAGGGCGTGAGATTCGATGCAGCGGCCGCCTACTCCGCAGCCGTGAAGAACGCCACCGTGGCCCCGCCCAGCCCTGGCGTCGGCCGCAAAGGCATGAACACCTCCCCCTTCCTCGGCTATACGAGCACCGATACCCGCGAAGGCATGTCCTGGGCCCTGGAGGGCTACCTCAACGACTTCGGCATCGCCCGCATGGGCAAGGCCCTCTACGAGAAAACGCACAAGCAGCGCTACAAGGAAGAATCGGCCTACTTCCTGCACCGCGCCCAGAACTACGTCACCCTCTTCGACGACAAGGTCGGCTTCTTCCAGGGCAAGGACGCCAAAGGCAACTGGCGTCTCCCGCCGAACAAGTTCGACCCCCGCGTCTGGGGCAACGATTACACCGAGACCAACGCCTGGACCTACGCCTTCACCGCCCCCCAGGACACCCGCGGCCTGGCCAATCTCTACGGCGGCCGGTCCGGGCTCGCCAAGAAACTCGACACCTACTTCTCCACCCCCGAGACGGCCTCCAAGGAATTCGCCGGCTCCTACGGGGATGTCATCCACGAAATGACCGAGGCCCGCGACACCCGCATGGGCATGTACGGCCACAGCAACCAGCCGTCACACCACATCGCCTACACCTACGACGCCGCCGGGCAGCCGTACAAAACCCAGCAAAAGGTCCGCGAGGCGCTCTCCCGCCTCTATCTCGGCAGCGACATCGGCCAGGGCTATCCGGGCGATGAGGACAACGGCGAGATGTCCGCCTGGTACATCTTCAGCGCCCTCGGCTTCTATCCGCTGGTCATGGGCCAGGGCGAATACGCGGTCGGCTCCCCGCTCTTCACCAAGGCGACCCTCCATCTCGAGAACGGCCGCGATCTGGTCGTCAACGCCCCCCGCAACAACGCCCGCAACATCTACGTACAGTCCCTCAAGCTCAACGGAAAACCTTGGAATTCCACCGCCCTGCCCCACGCGCTGCTCTCCCGCGGCGGAGAGCTCGAATTCGCCATGGGACCCAAGCCCTCGACCTGGGGCAGCGGTAAGGACGCCGGGCCGACGTCCCTCACCAAGGGCGACCGCATCCCGTCCCCCACAAGGGATCTGACCATTCCGGGCGGCTCCCCCCTCCTGGACAACACCTCCGACACGGACGCCGCCGTCGGCCCGTCGACAGACCTGCCGGTGTCCTCCACCGCCGGCCGCGCGGCCCAGTACACCCTCACTTCGTCGGACCACGACAAGGCGCCCACGGGGTGGGTGCTGCAGGGGTCTGCCGACGGCTCGACCTGGACGGACCTGGACAAACGCGCCGACGAGGCCTTCCCCTGGGATCATCAGACCCGGGTCTTCACGATCGCCCGCCCCGGCTCGTACACGCACTACCGCCTGGCGCCCACCGGGGGCGGGCCGGCGCCCAGGCTGGCAGAGGTGGAACTTCTGTCGGCCGGGAGCCCCTCCGGCACGGCTGCCAGGGAGTGACGGCCACGGCGTCTGCGCCCCGCTGTCACGTCTCCCTTTCTCTACGTCCTTAGGGCTTACGGCTTCTCTGCGTCCCTAGGGCTTACGGCTCGGCGTTGAGTGCATGACCGCGATGCCGGACTGCAGGTCCACCGAATTGCGCGGCGGTGCGCCGGACTCCGCATCGTCGCGCAGAACGAGCCGGCGTTCCTTCTCCTCCTGGACATGCTGTCGCGAGGGCTGGAAAAGCTCGTCCCATGCGCCGGACGTCGCACCGCCTCCGCCGAACTTGCGCCGGCGTCGGCTCACCCACACGAAGAGCAGCACCCACAGCGCAGCAATCACACCTGCGATCGTCGTTAACACCCGGCCTCGCTTCCAGACGTCGTTGCTTGTCGATGTTCCCCGCACGGAAACCGTAAAGGAACGGACCTTCGAACGACCCGCGAACGACGTATTCGGGCCGCCTCACCCCCAGGTGGAAACCTGGAAACCTCGGTCAGCGACGGGAGGTGGAGCGCTTGGGCGGCGCTATGCGTATCCGCTTTTCGTCGGGCGCGTTCTCGATGTCGTCAAGTTGCGCAATGATCGTGCTCCGCAGGTCGTCGTAGTCGTCGAAGCAGTAGTCGTTGAACAGCGTGTAGCCCGTCCACATCAGGTTGGCGCACACCCGTGCCGGCACCCGGCCGGTCTGGGCGCCCATGCCGACCAGCGCCACCGACTCGACGCTGCCCGGCGCCTCGTTGTTCTGCCGGTGGATCGCCTGGAACGCGGCGGCGCACGCCAGGGCCACATTCAGGGTCTCGCTCACGTCCTGTGAGGACGCTTCCATCGTCGGCGTCGAGATCAGGAACTTCGGGTTGATCGCCCCGGACGGAATACACACCGCGCTGCCCACCGGGAGCCTTCCCGCGAACTGGTCGCGGATCGCCCGCTGCACGCGCAGTTGGATGCCCGCTCCGAGGTGCCGCTTGATGACCGCGTCGACCCCGCCGTCCATCCGGCCCCGGGAGTTGGTCGGGTTGACCCAGGCATCGACATCCTCATCGAGGATCGAGCCCTTGCGGATCTCGATCTCGGGGGTGTCGGCGAACGCCGCCCGCCACGCCTCCACCACTCGTGTGTTGATGTCGGTCAACACCACCCTGAGCGGCGGCTGCACGCGGTTTACGGTCATCATGCACTCCCATCGAGAAACGGTCCTTCCACCGCTCACAACGCTACCGTGCCCCACTGACAACGCAGCTGTTGGCAGGGGTTCGTGACCTATCGTCACCGATTGCGAGCGTACTGACCCGGTGTTAGCCTGCCGCCAGATTTCCGCGGGTCAAACCTTGAAATCCGACGCTGCCGACGAGGGCCTTCCTGCCAGTCCGCATGCATGACGTTTCGGGTTCTCTGTCGCCGTATTCAGGGATTTCGCGCGGAAACGACTACCTCGCCAACCATGTCCCCATCAGCATGGTTTGATAATTCGGAGTTCCTCAGCAATGAGCGATGCCAACACCCCGGCCAATCCCGACCCGAATGACCCGCTGGCCCTCGCCGAACTGTTCAAGGGCGGCGGTGAACCGTGGCTTCCGCTGCTGAAGCCGGTCATTGAGGCGCAGCCGGACGCGGCCACGTTCATCGGTTCGGGCCGCGGTCCGGAGGTCGTCCCCGCTCGCGAACTGACCTTCCAGGCGCTCAAGCCCAACCCGCCGCACAAGTGGAAGGTCGTCGTCTTCGGTCAGAACCCTTACCCGCGGCCGGAAAGCGCCACCGGCATCGCCATGTTCGACAACACCTTCCACGACTGGAAAGACAGCCAGTTCGGCAAGGTCGTCAGCATCCGCTGCATCATCAAGGCAGCGGCGATGTGGAAGTACGGCATACCCAAGAAGACGCCGATTGCCGACATTCGCGCGCTTTTGAAGGAGCAGGACGCCGTCCAGCCGCCGGAATGGTTTCAGGCGATGCTCACGCAGGGCGTACTGCTGTTGAACGCGGCACTCACCGCCAGCAGTGACGGGACAACGGGAGCCGCCCGGCACACCGCATTCTGGCGTCCGGTCGCCGAGCGGGTCGTCGAAGAAATCCTCAAGGCCAAGCAGAACGCCGATGAGGAGGACCGCGGCGTTGTCTTCGCATGGTGGGGCGCTCACGCACGTAATCTCAAAAAGGTCGTTCTCCGGCTCCAGAAGAAGTATCCCGAGGTCGAAGTCCGGCATATCGACCACTGCAATCCCGCGGCGCAGGGCGACATCTTCTGCGAAGACGACCATTTCGGAATGGTGAACGCGGCCCTCGCGTCGCTCGGCACCGATGAGATCGACTGGCTGCCGAGCAAAGGCTGGAACAAGCTCGCGGCGGAGGCCGACGGGACGGACGGCGGCATTGCCGCACGCATGGGCGCATTCATCGCGTCCACCATGGAGCTTCATCAGCTGTACCTCGAGCGGCTCGCCGGCGTCAAAGACGAGGGGCTGGTCCTCCCTGCCATTACCGGTGTGTTCGACACGCCGCTCATGGAATTCCGCGATGCCGTCACTCCGGTCGCCAAGCTGCTGTCCGGTCTGGACCGGCACGTCAAGCTGTCGCACGAATTCGGCAAGCGACGGGCGGACGAACCGGCCGGCAGCCTCTCCGCCGAGGCCATTGCCGCCCTCTACCTCTATACCTGCGAGTCCGGGTTCTACCGGGAGATCAACGCCATCCTGCGCGCCCCGGACCGGACCAAAATCGTCCCGTACCTCCCGTATCTGCGGCTGCTGTTCTCGGCGGTGTCGGGACTTCCCGCCCGCACGGAGCCGTTGTGGCGTGGGGTGTCGCTGGACCTGCGTGCGCAGTACCCACTCGGTCGGACCGTGACCTGGTGGGGCGTGTCCTCGTGCACGTCCAAGGTCGGCGTGGCACGGGGATTCCTCGGCAGCCGCGGCAAGCGGACGCTCTTCGAGGTGGCCCCCGTCCGGGCCGTGGGCATCCGCAGTTTCTCCGCGTTCACCGATGAGGAGGAATTCATCCTCTTGCCGGGCACGCAGCTCAAGGTGGCGGATGTCAAGACCGAGCGCGGCGGCCTGTGCACCGTGAAGCTGACCGAATTGGAAGAGCAGACGCTCGTGTCCTGAGCACGCGCCGGTCGCCTTGACCCTCACACCGTGTCAGACGGTCAACTCGGAGACATCATGTTCACCATCGGAGACTTCGCCCGGCACGGCCGCGTATCGGTCCGGATGCTGCGTCACTACGACGCCACCGGACTCCTGCGCCCGGCCCATGTCGACCCGGCCACCGGTTACCGCTACTACACCGCCGCGCAGCTCGCCCGCCTCAACCGTGTCATCGCGCTCAAGGACCTCGGCTTCACCCTCCAGCAGGTGCGGGACATTGTGGAGGAGAAGGTCACCACCGAGGAACTGCGGGGCATGCTGCGGCTGCGACGGGCCGAACTGGAGACCGCCATGGTCGCCGCGGGAGCGCGGCTGGTGCAGGTCGAGACGAGGCTCCGAGCGATCGAGAGCGAGGGGCACATGCCCATGAACGACGTCGTCATCAAGAGCGTCCCCGCCATGCGGGTGGCGGAACTGACCGCGACCGCCGCAAGTTTCGAGCCGGCGGACATCGGCCCCGTCATCGGGCCGCTGTACGACGAGCTGTTCCAGCGTCTGGACGCGGCGGGCATCACCCCCACGGGACCTGGTGTCGCCTCCTACGAGGACTCCCCGGAGGGCGAGGGCAGGATCCGCGTCCACGCCGCCGTCCAGGTCTCCGCGCCCCTTCAGGAAGGCGCCGTGCGGATCCTCGACCTGCCGCCCCTCGACCAGGCGGCGACCCTCGTGCACCGCGGCTCCATGGATGCCGTGCTTCCTACTGCCCAGGCCCTGGCCCGCTGGATCGACGGCAACGGATACCGGTCGGCCGGATATCCCCGCGAGATCAACCTGGAATGCCCCGAGAACCGCGACAACTGGGTGACGGAACTCCAGGCACCGGTGACCCGGGCCTGATCAGTCACACCCTGCCTGAACGCTGATCACGTGCGGGTGGCCGGGGACCGCAACGGTCCCCGGCCACCCGTACGTGCGGCTGTGCCTACTTCCGGATGAGCGACCGCAGCACGTACTGCATGATGCCGCCGTTGCGGTAGTAGTCCGCCTCACCGGGGGTGTCGATCCGCACGACCGCGTCGAACTCGACACCGCTGTCCGTCGTCACCTTGACGGTGCGCGGCGTGGTGCCGTCGTTCAGCTCGGTCACGCCGGAGACGGAGAAGGTCTCCTCGCCGGTCAGGCCCAGGGACTCCGCCGAGGCGCCCTCGGGGAACTGGAGCGGGAGGACGCCCATACCGATGAGGTTCGAGCGGTGGATGCGCTCGTACGACTCGGCGACGACGGCCTTGACGCCGAGAAGCGCGGTGCCCTTGGCGGCCCAGTCGCGGGACGAGCCGGAGCCGTACTCCTTGCCGGCCAGGATGACCAGCGGGATGCCGGCGGCCTGGTAGTTCTGCGAGGCGTCGTAGATGAAGCCGACCGGGCCGTCCTCGACGGTGAAGTCGCGGGTGAAGCCGCCCTCGGTGCCCGGCGCGATCTGGTTGCGCAGGCGGATGTTGGCGAAGGTGCCGCGGATCATGACCTCGTGGTTACCACGGCGCGAGCCGTAGGAGTTGAAGTCGCGACGCTCGACGCCGTGCTCGGTGAGGTACTTGCCGGCCGGGGTGTCGGCCTTGATCGCACCGGCCGGGGAGATGTGGTCGGTGGTGACCGAGTCGCCCAGCTTGGCCAGCACGCGCGCGCCGGTGATGTCGGAGACCGGCGTGGTCTCCATCGTCATGCCCTCGAAGTACGGGGGCTTACGGACGTAGGTGGACTGCGGGTCCCACTCGAAGGTGTTGCCGGTCGGGATCGACAGGGCCTGCCACTGGGCGTCACCCGCGAAGACGTCCTGGTAGGACTTGTTGAACATGTCCTCGCCGATGGAGTTGGCGACGACGTCGTTGACCTCGGCCTCCGTCGGCCAGATGTCCGCCAGGAAGACCGGCTTGCCCTCGGTGTCCGTGCCGAGTGCGTCGCGCGTGATGTCCACCTTCATCGAGCCCGCGAGGGCGTACGCGACGACCAGCGGCGGGGAGGCGAGGTAGTTCATCTTGACGTCGGGGTTGATCCGGCCCTCGAAGTTACGGTTGCCGGAGAGCACCGAGGTCACGGCCAGGTCGTGGTCGTTGACGGCCTTGGAGACCTCCTCCGGCAGCGGGCCGGAGTTGCCGATGCAGGTGGTGCAGCCGTAGCCGACGAGGTTGAAGCCGACCTTGTCGAGGTAGGGGGTGAGCCCCGCCTTGTCGAAGTAGTCGGTGACGACCTTGGAGCCGGGGGCGAGGGTGGTCTTGACCCACGGCTTGCGGGTCAGGCCCTTCTCGACCGCCTTCTTGGCCACCAGGGCGGCGGCGACCATGACGTACGGGTTCGAGGTGTTGGTGCAGGAGGTGATGGCCGCGACCGTCACCGCACCGTGGTCGATCTCGTAGGTCGAGCCGTCGGGGGCGGTGACCGTGGTCGGACGGCTCGGCACACCGTTGGCGGCGGCAGGGGAGTCGGAGGCCGGGAAGGACTCCTCGCCCGCCTCGTCCGCGGTGGACACGTAGTTGAGGACGTCGCGCTCGAACTGCGTGGCGGCCTCGGCCAGGACGATACGGTCCTGCGGGCGCTTGGGGCCGGCGATCGACGGGACGACCGTCGACAGGTCCAGCTCCAGCTTCTCGGAGAAGTCGGGCTCGGCGGCCGGGTCGAGCCAGAGGCCCTGCTCCTTGGCGTACGCCTCGACGAGGGCGACCTGCTGCGCGCTGCGGCCCGTCAGCTTCAGGTAGTTCAGCGTCTCGCCGTCGATCGGGAAGATCGCGGCGGTGGAGCCGAACTCCGGCGACATGTTGCCGATGGTGGCGCGGTTCGCGAGCGAGGTGGCGGCGACGCCCTCACCGTAGAACTCGACGAACTTGCCGACGACGCCGTGCTTGCGCAGCATCTCGGTGATGGTGAGCACGAGGTCGGTGGCGGTGGTGCCGGCCGGCAGTTCACCGGTCAGCTTGAAGCCGACCACGCGCGGGATGAGCATCGAGACCGGCTGGCCGAGCATGGCGGCCTCGGCCTCGATGCCGCCGACGCCCCAGCCCAGCACGCCGAGGCCGTTGACCATGGTGGTGTGCGAGTCGGTGCCGACGAGGGTGTCGGGGTAGGCCTGACCGTTGCGGATCATGACCGTACGGGCCAGGTGCTCGATGTTGACCTGGTGGACGATGCCGGTGCCCGGGGGGACGACCTTGAACTCGTCGAAGGCGGTCTGGCCCCAGCGCAGGAACTGGTAGCGCTCCTTGTTGCGGCCGTACTCCAGCTCGACGTTCTGGCCGAAGGCGTCCTTCGTACCGAACTTGTCGGCGATGACGGAGTGGTCGATGACCAGCTCGGCCGGGGCGAGCGGGTTGATCTGCGCCGCGTCGCCGCCGAGCTCCTTCACGGCCTCGCGCATGGTCGCGAGGTCCACCACACACGGCACACCGGTGAAGTCCTGCATGATCACGCGGGCCGGCGTGAACTGGATCTCCTGGCTGGGCTGAGCCTGGGAGTCCCAGCCGCCCAGCGCCCGGATGTGGTCGGCGGTGATGTTCGCGCCGTCCTCGGTACGGAGCAGGTTCTCCAGCAGCACCTTCAGGCTGTACGGCAGGCGGGCGGAGCCCTCCACCTTGTCCAGCCGGAAGATCTCGTACGACTCGTCGCCCACCTGCAGCGTGCTGCGGGCGTCGAAGCTGTTCGCCGACACGACAGTCTCCTTCATGCATGAATTCGCGCGTACCACCGCATCCTGCCGTCACAGGTCCTTGCCGATCCGCTAAGGTACGCCTAAGTTAGGTAACCCTTACTAGCGCGGCAGCGGTACGCTTCTCGGCAGATATCTCGATGTCGAGATAACTCTAATACATCGCCGCGCCGAGGTCATGCCCTGGCCGGGTGTCCTGTCTCATCGAAGTCCGACCGGTCTCACGGAAGTGGGGCCACTGCCCGGTTCGTCGCATAAGGCACCACGAGGTGGGTGGGATCCTCCTCGGGCCGAATCTCCTTCGGCCCCCTGGCGTACTGGTGGCAGAACTCCACCGCCTCCACGAAGCTGACCGCCGTTAGTGCCTCCGCTCCTGGCATCGGTGCGGCAGGCCCGAGGTCGTAGTGATGGCGCGTGACCTCGTCCACCTGCCGGGCCGGCTCCATCGAGCCGAACGCCGCGGATCCGGACCCCTCGCCGGGCGTTCCTTCCACCGTCCACTTCGCCCGCAGTTCCAGCACCCCTGGTGCGGGACACCGCCAGCGAAAGCGCGTGACGCACAGCGCATAGACGTGGAACCAGGCGCTCCACCCCCAACCGTCACCGAGAAACGCCAGCTCAGAGGCTTCCATGGCCCCATGGTCGAACGGGGTGCTGCTCCAGTGACCTATCAGTGCGTCATCCACATCCATCCACATCCATCCGTCGATCATCCATCGGCAGATCGTCGCAGCGGGCCGAGCGGCCGTCAGGCGCGGGCCGGCAGGGCCTGAGCGAGGGGTGGGGGTCAGGGCCGGAGGGCCCTGGCGCCGGCCGCCGGCGTCGGCGAACGCGTGCAGCACGGCCGTGCAGACGGCACGGGCCAGCCCGAGGCGGCGGCGGTCGCGATACGTGCCGACCGGTTCGCATACGCCGGTTCCGTTGGCCTCGTCGTACCAGCCTTGGCAGTAGGCGACGACGTCATCGGAGGGCGACGCCACGACGAGATCGTATGCGGAGCGGTAGGGCCAGGTATTGCGCATACGGGCATGGCGTTCGGTGGTGATCCGAGGGGATCCGAAGGCGGCGCGGTGTGCGGCCGCACGGCCGGCCACGTCGGCGTCGTCGTTCTGAGTCCGGATCGTGTAGCCGTCCGGAAGGCGGGGGATGTCCGGCAGATCGGTGAGCGCGCGGCCGAGGCATGCCATGAACGGGCCGTCGGGGGTGCGGGGGTATCCGCGCCGTTCCAGCGCGGCGATCAGGTGCGGTTCCGTCTCGGCGACGTCGATCCCCAGCGGGCCGCGAGCTGTCCGTCCGGCCCGGGCGAGCACCTCGTCGGCCAACTCCGGGTGTCCCGGATCGACCTGGAGCATCAGGGTGCCGGGCGTCTCCAGCCGGCCCCAGGCCAGCGTGCACTCCCCCTGACTCCAGAGCGCCGTCGGGCACTCGTCGGCCCCGTCGGCGGACAGGCACTGGTTCCAGGTGAGGTCACCGATGTGCCGATAGCCGGCCGTCGGGAACGTTCGGGAGGCCAGGCTCTGCATGGCACACAGCGCCATGGGGCCGGGGTACTCATGACGTCGCATGGGCGCCGTGCTGCCCAACCGTCTTTCGGCCGGGCAACGGAGTGGTTCCGGGCCGCGAGGCGGAGCGTGGCAGGCGCCGGGTGAGGCCGACGTCCCCGGCACCGTCGTGGTAACCCACGTCCCGCGGCGACCGTAACTGCCGCCGTGGTGCAGGGGGGACGTCATGCTTGCCGATCATCAGGAGCTGCCCGCCTGTGCAGCCGGTTCCTCCTGGATGCGGTGAGCGGGGCCCGGCGGCGCTGCGCCTGTCGGTGGTGTGCCCGGCGTGGCGACGACGGGTCGCGGACGACGGCCACCGGGTGTTGCGTACCGACGAGGGTCTGCCATGCGTCGCTGCTCCGATCAGGTCGGGCGGGGCGTGATCGGCCCGCCGGGCGGTCATTTCTGAGGCATGAAGAAAACCGTCATCACCGCGGCCCTGGCCCTGTCCGCTGTCGCGTTGGCCGGGCCGGCGCAGGCCGACGCCGGTCCCGGAAAGATGCCGAATGTGAAGGGCAAGGGGCTGGTCGCCGCCTCCCAGGCCCTCCATTACGACCTCAGCGTGCGCTTCGCGGACGGCCTCGGCAGGGGGCGCCATGTGTGGTGGCCCGCCGGGTGGAAGGTCTGTGACCAGCAGCCGGCGCCGGGGGCCCGAAGGGACGGGCTACGGGTCACGCTGATTGTGATCAAGAACGAGGAGAGGTGCCGCAGGGCGTAGCGGGATCAGCCGCGGCCCGGCGCGGTGGTGGTGGTTGTGGTCATGGGCGTGGGCGTGGGGGCGGTGGGCAGGGCCGGAGGGAAGGCGGCGGTGTTCCGGGCGGCCCACTGGTGGAACGGTGCGGCCGAGGAGCCGGTGAGACGGGGCACCGTGTCGCGGACCGTGAGGAGTTCGTCGGTGATGTCGCCGCCGGTGACGTCGAGCACGGCATCGGCGGTTTCGGCCCCCATGAGGGGGCCATCCGCCGGTGGGCCTCCTCGCGGCTGATCTCGACGACGGCCAGGGCCCGGCCGAGCGCTGCGGCGATGGCCTCGACCTGCTGCCGCGGGGTGATGCGTGCCGGTCCGGTCAGGGCGTAGGTCTGTCCCTGGTGGCCCGGCTCGGTCAGGGCGAGTCGGGCCACCGCCGCGATGTCCGACGGGTCGATGGTGGGAAGCCCGATATCGGGAAAGGGCGCGTGGACGGTCCCGTGCTCGCGGATCTCCGGCGCCCACCAGAGCGTGTTCGAGGCGAACTGGGTCGGGCGCAGGATCGTCCACGCCATGCCGCTGTTCTTGAGCAGCGTCTCGACGGCCAGGTGCTCGCCGGCGGCGGCAAGGTGGGGATGGGTCTGGACGGTGAGGGAGGAGACCAGCACCACGTGTTCCACGCCTGCCCGTCGCGCGGCGGTGAGGATTGCGGCGTCTGCGCCCAGGCCGGGAACCAGGAACAGGGAGCGCGCCCCGTCCAGTGCGGGCCCAAGGGAGCCCGGCCGGGCGAGATCGCCCTCGACGGCCTCGACTCCTTCGGGGAACGCGGCCCGTGCGGCGTCACGGGTCAGGGCGCGTATCGGCGCGGCGCCGCCGTGCCCGACCAACTGCTCCAGCAGAGCGCTTCCTATGTTTCCGGTTGCGGCGGTCACGAGGATCGTCGTCATGTCGTGGCTCCTGTTCTCTCGTGTCTCCTGGTCCGGCGGATGCCGGTGGGAGACCTGTACGGCGAGACGCTAGGAGCTCAACTGCGCTTCAGGTCAAGGAGATGGACGGCGGCATCGGTCCCGCCCCTCCCTGGATTCGTACACCGCCACCCGTCACATCCTCGCGCCGCGGTCCGTCAGAGCAGTGACGGAGCAATGACGGAGCAATGACGACGCAATCAAGCGGTGCACGCCGTGGAAGCGCAGCAACCGCAGCCATCGCACAAGGAGAGAACGCCATGCAGGCACGTATGCAGAACCCGGCCGTGGTCATCCCCGAGGCCATGCCGGCCATCCTCGACGTGATCAAGGCCGTGCAGAAGGGCGGTGTGCCGGAGACCACGCTGGAGCTGGTCCATCTGCGCGCCAGCCAGATCAACGGGTGCAGCTACTGCGTGGTCGGCGGCGCGCTGAAGGCCAAGAAGGACGGCGAGAGCGATGAGCGGCTGCACGCGGTGGCGGCCTGGCGGGAGGCGCCGTTCTTCACCGACGCCGAGCGGGCCGCGCTGGCACTCGCCGAGGCGGCCACCCGGCTGGCCGACCGGGCGGACCCGGTGCCGGACGCGATCTGGGACGAGGCCGCGCGCCACTACGACGAGCCGCAGCTGGCCGCCCTGACCCTGATGATCGGCGTCACGAACCTGTTCAACCGCCTCAACGTCACCACCCAGCAGGTGGCGGGCGGGACCTGGTAGCCGACGGGCAACTGGCAGGGCCGGAGCGGTCATCCGCAATGATGGGGTGATCGTTCCGGCCTCGTGGGCGCCTTCGTGTCACATCGGCCGGGATCCGTTCGTCACTGCTGTGATGGACCGTAACGGAGGACTGTGAGCGATGGACGTGTACGAGAACCAGTCCGGGAACGGCGCCGGGAGCGGGGCCGAGGACGGGAGCGGGACCGGGACCGGGGCCGGGGCCGACTTGCTGGCGGCGCGGTTCGAAGAGCACCGCGGCCATCTGCGGGCGGTCGCCTACCGGATGCTCGGCTCGCTGGCCGAGGCGGACGACGCCGTACAGGAGAGCTGGCTGCGGCTGAGCCGCGCCGGGGCGCAGGGCGTGGAAAACCTGGGCGGCTGGCTGACGACGGTCGTCGGGCGGGTGTGCCTGGACATGCTGCGCACCCGTAAGGCCCTGCGCGAGGACCCGTGGGAGACCCACGTCCCCGAGCCGGTCATCAGCCGCGAGGAGGGCATCGACCCCGAGCAGGAAGTGCTGCTGGCCGATTCGGTCGGGCTGGCGCTGCTGGTCGTCCTCGAGGCGCTGGCTCCCGCCGAGCGGCTGGCGTTCGTCCTGCACGACATGTTCGCCGTGCCCTTCGACGAGATCGCCCCCATCGTGGAACGCACCCCGGCCGCCACCCGCCAGCTCGCCAGCCGCGCCCGTCGCCGGGTCCAGGGCACGGCGGCCCCCGACACCGACCTGCCCCGCCAGCGCGAAGTCGTCCACGCCTTCCTCGCCGCCTCCCGTAACGGCGACTTCGACGCGCTGCTTGCGGTCCTCGACCCGGATGTGCTGCTGCGTGCCGACGGTGGCGCGGTGTCCCCGAACCTGTCGAAGGTGGTGCGCGGAGCGCGGGCCGTCGTGGAACAGGCGGTGCTGTTCTCGCGGTTCGCCCTGGCCTCTCAGCCGGCGCTGGTGAACGGAGCGCCGGGGCTCGTGACCCTCCGCGAGGGCCGGGCGTTCTCGGTCATGGGGTTCACGATCGCGGACGGCAAGGTCGTCGAGATCAATATCCTTGCGGACCCGGACCGTCTGGGGCGGATCGATGTGACGGCCTTCTGACGGCCCCCGGGCGGGCGCCAGGGCTGGGCGGCGGGACGCACGCCCAGCCGCATGCCAGGCCGGGTCAGGTCAGGTCAGGTCAGGTCAACAAACCGGCCGAGGTCAACAGGCCGGGACCGGCCCGCCGTTGTCCAGCGCGCGGAGTGCGTCAACGGCGCCCTTGAGGGTGGTGACGGGTATCAGCCGCAGCCCCTCGGAGGCGGCCTTCGCGTGGGCGCACTCCGCCTTCGGTACGAGGAAGACGCTCGCCCCGTCGCGCTTGGCCGCCTGCGTCTTCAGCGCCACGCCGCCGACGGCGCCCACCGTGCCGTCGGCGGCAATCGTGCCCGTACCGGCGACCTTCCGGCCGCCGGTGAGGTCGCCGCCGCTGCCGTCGCCGTCCAGCTTGTCGACGATGCCGAGGGAGAACAGCAGGCCGGCGCTCGGCCCGCCCACATCGTCGAGTTTCAGCTTCGCCTTCACCCGGTCCGGGTCCTTCTTCAGAAAGCCGAGCGCGGCCACGACCGCGGAATTCTGCGACTTCTTCATGTCCGCGATGTGGTGTTCCGCGATCTGCGCATCGGATTTACCGGACGGAAAGAGCGCGTCCTTCGGCATCACCGCTCGGTCCGTACGGAACCAGCCGTCGAGCAGATCGACCAGGCGGACATCGGCGCGCGGCGCCGTCGCCATGATGGTCACCATCCGCAGCTGGCCACTGGTCCTGCGTACCGGAGCGCCACTGAGGGAGATGACCTCGTCGCCGCCGTACGCCCCGAGCACATCCCTCGTCTGACCGGGCCGCGCAACGGAATAGGGCAGCGGCGCAAGGCCGGCGACGGCGAGCAGCGCCACCAGGGGTACGGCGCTGAGCGCGAGGACACGGGGGCGGGCGGAGGCTCCGTCACGGAAGGGGCGAGAGATCACGCCGTCAATGTAACCGCAGTGCATGGGCCCGCCGTTTTCACCGCCCCGCCAGCCCGACCTGCACCACCGTCACGATCTCCTCGTCCGAGAGGCCCAGTTGGCGTGCTTGGGCGATCAGCTGGTCGGCGGTTTCGCCGAGGCGGGCGCGGGCGGGGGAGGCGGCACCGGTGACCACGGCGCCGCGGCCGCGACGGAGTTCGATCAGGCCCTCCTCCTTCAGGCGCTGGTAGCCGCGCAGCACCGTGTGGACGTTCACGCCGAGGGACGCGCCGAGGGCACGGGCGGCAGGCAGACGCTCGCCCGCGTGTACCGAGCCGTCGGCGATGGCGCCGCGCACCGAGGCCGCGATCTGGTCCCCCAGGGGGACGGTGGAGCTGGGGTCGACCCGGAACAGCACCTCAGCCTCCTTGCCGTGCCCGCGCACGGTCGAGATAGGTGTTGAACAGCGCGGCGGCGGTGGCCGCGTCGTCAACCGTCACCACGAACTCCCGGCCGCCGGCCAGCCTCAGCACCAGCCCGTCACCTGAACGGACCACCAGGCCGCTGCGGCCGGGGCACGTGCGATAGCCCCAGCCGCCGAAGTCGGCGAAAGGGACAATCTTCCGGCTGACGGCCTCCACGACCCGGTCGAGCGGGATGCGCCGGAAAGGGTACGGCACCAGCGTGGACGCGAGCGCCAGTCCGCGCCGGTCCACGGTCACCCGTACGGAGGCGAGCGCGCCGACCGCCAAGGCGCCGCCGAGGAGACCGACTCCGACAAACCAGTCGGCCGTGAAGCCCGTCACCAGGGAGGCACACAGCAGCGCGACGGCCACAAGGGCCATCAGCGGCGAGCTGACGGTGCGCGACCAGCCCGCCGTCTCGCCGCGGGCCAGGGCGAGGCGCCGCACGGGGCCGGACGGCCCCCGCAGGGCCGGCTGCTCGTCGGGGCCGGCGAGCAGCCGGCCAAGTCCGCCGCACAGGACGGGCGCGGCGAGCGTCACCACCACCTGCCAGGCCGGAAGCCGTACGTCGGCCGCGTCGGTGACACCGGCGTTGGCGAGCAGCGTCAGACACGCCGGGCAGCCGAGCAGGGCGGCGCTCCCCCATCCGGCGGATATCGCCCAGCGGGTGCCCGATGCGGTGCGGCGCAGGTGAACCAGTACGCCGAGGCCGCTGCCGAGGACGAGGAGCGCGACGAGGACCACGGTGAGGAAGCCGTGGGCGGAGGTGTACCCGTCGGCCTGCCCGCCGGGTCCGAAATGGGTGGCGAGCGGCTCGGGCAGCCGTCCGGACACCCCGGCGTAGACGCCCGAGGTGATCGCGACGGCCGCGACGAAGGGGAATGCGGCAAACCAGTTCCTGGCGCCCATGACAACCTCCAGTTTGATTTGTTCGCGTGATAGTAGAACAACTGGAGCGGAGTGAGCCAGAGAAGGCCCAACAATCCGACAAGCTTCAATACGGGCATCCATCTCATATCTGAGATACGGTCACCACATGGCAGACGACTACCTTGTACGCATCGGCAGGCTCATCCGTGACGCCCGACAGCACCGGGGCTGGACACAGACGCAGCTCGCCGAGGCGCTCGGCACCAGCCAGAGTGCGGTCAACCGCATCGAACGCGGCAACCAAAACATCAGCCTTGAGATGATCGCTCGCATCGGCGAGGCCCTGGACAGCGAAATCATCTCGCTCGGCTATGCCGGGCCGATGCATCTGCGGGTCGTCGGCGGCCGCCGGCTCTCCGGCAGTATCGACGTCAAGACCAGCAAGAACGCCTGCGTTGCGCTGCTTTGCGCCACGCTCCTGAACGCCGGCCGCACAACTCTGCGCCGGGTGGCGCGCATTGAGGAGGTCTACCGCATCCTCGAGGTGCTGAACAGCATCGGCGTCCGCACCCGCTGGATCAACAACGGCAGCGACCTCGAGATCATCCCGCCCGCCGAGCTGAACCTCGACGCGATGGACACCGCGGCGGCCCGCCGCACCCGCAGCGTCATCATGTTCCTCGGGCCGCTGCTGCACCGCATGGACCACTTCAAGCTGCCGTACGCGGGCGGTTGCGACCTCGGGACCCGTACCGTGACGCCGCACATGACGGCGCTGCGGCACTTCGGGCTGGAGATCACCGCGACCGACGGCACCTACCTCGGCGAGGTCGACCGCACCGTCGCCCCCAAGCGCGCGATCGTCCTGACCGAGCGCGGCGACACCGTCACCGAGAACGCCCTGCTGGCCGCCGCCCGGCACGACGGCGTCACGGTCATCCGCAACGCGTCCTCCAACTACATGGTCCAGGACCTGTGCTTCTTCCTGGAGGAGCTGGGCGTCAAGGTCGAGGGGGTCGGGACGACCACGCTCACCGTCCACGGCGTCGCGCACATCGACCGGGACGTGGACTACGCGCCGTCCGAGGACCCGGTCGAGGCAATGAGCCTGCTGGCGGCGGCGGTGGTCACCGAGTCGGAACTGACCATCCGCCGGGTGCCGGTGGAATTCCTGGAGATCGAGCTGGCCGTCCTCGAAGAGATGGGCCTCGACCACGAACGCAGCGCGGAGTACCCCGCCGACAACGGCCGCACCCGGCTGATCGATCTGACCGTACGCCCCTCCAAGCTCCAGGCCCCCATCGACAAGATCCACCCGATGCCTTTCCCGGGCCTGAACATCGACAATGTCCCCTTCTTCGCGGCCATCGCGGCCAGCGCCCAGGGCCAGACCCTCATCCACGACTGGGTCTACGACAACCGCGCGATCTATCTGACCGACCTCAACCGCCTGGGCGCCCAGGTCAAACTGCTCGACCCGCACCGGGTACTCGTCGACGGCACCACCCGCTGGCGCTCCGCGGAAATGATGTGCCCCCCGGCCCTGCGCCCGGCCGTCGTCGTCCTCCTCGCGATGATGGCCGCCGAGGGCACCTCTGTACTGCGCAACGTCTATGTCATCAACCGGGGTTACGAGGATCTGGCGGAGCGGCTGAACTCCATCGGCGCGCAGATCGAGATTTTCCGTGACATCTGACGCATACATGCCGCCGCACCCCGTCTGACCTCCGCGAATGCGGGCCGGGAGGGGCTGCGGCGGCACCTCTCGGATTTCTCTGGGACTTTGGGCCGGGACCGGTCGTTCCAGGCCCGCGGGTTACCCGAAGACCGCGTCGATGGCGGCGCTGCCGCGCGCACCCGCGCGAGGCAGAAAGTGCGCGTACTTCCGGAGTGTGAACCCGGGGTCCGAGTGGCCAAGCCACCGGGCCAGGGAGACGACCGACTCGCCTGTCTCCAACTGCTCGGAGGCGTAGAAGTGGCGCAGGGCATGGTAGCCGTGTTCTCGGGAGGGCTCCCGGATGCGGGATCCGTCCGGGGCCCTCTTCTCCAGTGCGGCGATCACGCCGCCCTCGGCCAAGGCCGGCTTCCAGACGTAGGAGTTGCAGTAGTTCCGGTTGATCGCCTGGCGCTCGCGCCCGGTCACCAGGAGGTTGTACGTTCTCGGCCTCCGGTGCTTGGCTTCCACCGGCGTCTCCGGCGGGCGCGGATCGCCCCACGGCATGGTGACCGGCACTGGCGCGAACATCTCCATGTGCTGCCGCACGGCCTTGGCCACGCTTGAGGGCAAGGGCACATCGCGAACCCTGCTCCCCTTGGGAAGGGCGAAGCACAGCTTCGTCCGCACCATCGTGACCTGACGTCGGACATGGACGACATCCTCGTCGAAGTCGATGTCCTCCCTGGACAGGCCGAACGCCTCTCCTTGCCGGAGTCCGAGGCCGGCGCCGATCTCGACGAGGACGCGGTAACGCTCCGACAGAGCTGCGCGTACCGCCGGCACACGCTCGGGCGGCCACGCCTCAACTCGGCCCGGTGCGGCAGCCGGAGGACGGACCGTACTCGCGCGGCATGGACTGCGTGCCAGGCGGCGATCTTCGACGGCGACCTGGAGGACGCCGGAGAGCGTCTCCCGGACGAGACGGATCGCGGTAGGGCCGAGGTCCTTCTCCAGCCGCTTGTTCCAACTCCGCGGCGCTTCCGTCCCGATGCTGTTGAGCGGCAGCGCTCCGAGGTGCGGGAGGATGTGCCGGCGCACCCGCTGTTCGATGCGCTCACGGTCCTTGAGCGCGGGGATGCCCTTGACGCGGCAGCGGGTGCACTTGCCGTACATGGCCGTGCGTTCGCGTTTGCCGGTTTGAGGGTTGGGGCGCTTCTTGAGGCACCGGTCTTCTCCATAGCCGGGCAGGTGGAACTCCTGGACAAAGGCGGGATGGGCAGCGGCGCTCGCCGCGTCGTGCGTCAGGCGCTGGTGAAGCGGGCGCCCCCGCGCATCGCTGGTCAGAAGCGGCGCACCCGCCCGGCGATCAGGTGTCCGACGAGCAGATAGATCGCGGCAGGCAAGCCGTAATGGAGAGCGACGCGCAGCCCTTCGGTGTCCATGGTGAAGATGTCCTGCGCCCACCAGGCGAGCGAGTCCGCCACGCTCTTCACGAACTGGACAAAGACGTTGCCCTGGTTCGCTTCGAGGAGGTACAGCAGGATCCACAGCCCCAAGAACGCGGCGGCCATGTCGGCAATGGTGTGGATGATCAGAGCTGCCCGCTTTGCGGCGGTGCCGCCCCGGCTGCCGTTGTACTGATCATCTACGGACATGGATGCGGACCTGTGGCTCCTGCGAGTCGCCATCTGACGCACGCAGCGGCTCGACGGCAGGGAGGTTGCGAGCACGGCCAGGGTGGCCACCCCCCACAGGAGGCACCCTGGCCGCGATCGCATACGGGACGACCATGCGCACCCGCATGCAGTTCTGCGTCGCAAGGTGTTGCCGCGTTACTCGGCCAAGCGATACGTCTGATACGCAAGGACATATGCGCTCTTCCAGGCGCCTGGTCGTGCGGGTGTGACAGTTGAGCAACCAGTGACGCAGTGAGAAGTAGCCGACTGGTCATCGGCCCGTGCGGATCCGACGGTTCCCCCCGTGCTGGCGGATCCGGCACCCGGCGCGGGTGGCACTACCTCCCCCCGAGGCCCGCCCGCGCCGGCCTCACCCTTCATGAGCGGTTGGCAATGCGTGTTCAGGTGGCGGATACCCTGAGCCGCCGTCTCAGGTGTCGGGTCTCACAGAGGGGGGTGTGGGTGCACGTGCTGACCGCAGACCGGTACCGGCTGCTGGAGGTGCTGGGCCGCGGCGGAATGGGCGAAGTGTGGCGCGCCGAGGACACCAGACTGGGCCGCGAGGTCGCGGTCAAGCTTCTGCTGGACACGACGGTGGTACCCGATGCGGTGGAGCGGTTCCGCCAGGAGGCACGGACCGCGGCCGGCTTGAACCATCCGCACGTACTGGCGGTCCACGACTTCGGCGAGGACCGGGACCGCTGTTACCTGGTCATGGAGCTGGTGCACGGCCGCAGCCTCCGCGCCGAACTGACCGAAAGGGGCGCGCTGGACATCGACGAGGCGTGCCGGATCGCCGGGCAGGCCGCGGCCGGGCTGGCGGCCGCGCACCGCGCCGGGGTGGTGCACCGCGACATCAAGCCCGGGAATCTGCTGCTCGGCGAGGACGGGCTGAAAGTGGCGGACTTCGGGATCGCCCGCGCCACCGGGCCGGCCGCCTGTGCCCTCACCACCACCGGACAGATACTGGGCACCCTCGCGTATCTGGCACCCGAGCGCGCCAGAGGCCGTCCGGCAGGCCCCACGACGGATGTGTACGCGCTGGGTTGTGTGCTGTACGAAATGCTCTGCGGACGGCCTCCGTTCACCACGGACGACGTGCCCGCCGTCGTTGCGTACCAGCACATCGACGCCGACCCCGTACCGCCCCGGCAGCGCCGCGCGGAGGTACCGGTCGCGGTGGGGACGCTGGTGCTGCAGATGCTGGCCAAGGACCCCGCCGCGCGCCCGACCGCTGCGGAGGTCGCCGAGCGCCTCGGCGTAGCGGCCCGGGCCGGCGATCCTCCGTCCCCGGCCGGGCGGCCGTCCGCCGAGCCGGCGACGGCCGATGCCACGCGGGCCCTGGGCCGGCCCTGCCGAACCCGCCCTGTACGCCGTACCGCCGTCCTCGCCGGCGTCGCGGCGGCCGCACTGTGCGCGGCCTCGACCGCCGTGGGCTACGCCCTCCTCCCCCTCGCCGACGGCACGGCGGGCGCTCCGCCCCGTACCACCGCATCCGCCACGCCCGCACGCCAGTCTGCCCCTCCCGCGCCCCGCCGTACCGCCGATCCGCAGCCGGTCACACCGACGGAACAGCAGCACAACTGGCACCCCGCAGCGGTGACCCCGCTCCCGCGGGGCGAAGCCGCCAAGAAGGCCCCCGGTGCGCAGAAGCGGGCCGGGCAGGAAGCCGGCAAAGCGGGCGGAGCCGGCCACAGACGGCATGAAAGGGAGCGGAAGACAACATCGGAGGAGTCCAGGAAACGGCGTGGAGCGGCGGCGACCCCCGACCGGTAGACGCAGCCGCCGCTGCCTGCCGGGGACCGCTCGGGACCAGCCGGTGCCGGGTCAGCGGTCGCTGGTGACGGTGACCGGTTGGTCGTTGTTCAGTTCGTTCACCAGCTGCCTGACCTTCGGCCTGTCCCACTGGAGTTTGCCGCCGATGCTGCCGGAGATCGGCATGTTCATGGACTTGCCGTCGCCGCCGGAGACGTCCTTCATGGCGCAGAACATCCTGGCGAGCTCGTAGGGGTTCATGTTCTTGTCGACGACGAGGGTGTCCAGGCCCGCGCCCATGACCGGGTAGAGCGTGAACGGATTGAGCAGGGTGCCGGGCGTGGCCACCTGGCTCGCGAGCGTCGAGAGGAACTTCTGCTGGTTCCTGGTGCGGTCGAGATCACTGCCGGCGAAGGCGTGCCGGGTTCGGACGTACGCGAGCGCCTGGGCGCCGTTGAGGGTTTGCTCGTCGGCCTTGAAGTCGGCTCCGGACCACTTGTCCGTGAAGCCCTTGTCGAGGTTCATGTCGACGCCGCCCATGGCGTCGACGATGTCGGCGAAGCCGGTGAAGCCGATCTCGGCGTAGTGGTCGATGTGCAGTCCGGTGTTGTACTCGACCGTGCGGGCCAGCAGTTGCGGGCCGTCGTAGGCGTGGGAAGCGTAGGAGGCGTTGAGCTTGTTCGCGCCCATCGCGGGCCTGATCTTGCCGGACTCGGAACCGCGGAACTTCGGGATGGTCACGTTCGAGTCGCACGGCAGGGAGATCAGCGTCGGGCCGCCTGCGCCAATGTGCAGGATCTCATCGAGTCGGTCCGCTGACCGGCCTCCGCGCTGCCGCCGGTGTGCAGGGATTTACGCTGGGCCGCCGACATGCCCTTGCGGCTGTCCGAGCCGACGATCAGGTAGTTGGTGCCCTCTCCCTCGGCCGGGCGGTCGATGACCTTGCCGAGGTCGACCTCCTTGCGCAGCTTGGAGTCGGCCCAGAAGTACGTGCCGACCAACACCACGAGCAGGACGACGAGGACGGATATCACGATCCGCTTGGCCCTGCCGCCCCGGCGTGGGTACGGCCCGGACTCGTACGGCCCGCCGCCTCCCGACTGGGGCGGCGGGGAGGGACGTTGGGCGGGAATGCCACGGGCGGAATGTGAAGGCGGCGCGGCATTTTCGCGCTCATACCGGTCCTGGAAGTCGGCGTACCTGCCGTCGGGTCACTGATTCATGCCCGGCAGTGCGCATTCCCCGGCTCCCCCGAGCGCAAATCGAGGATGGGACTCCGGGAAGAATGTTTCACACCTGACGTACAGCGCCTGAGGGAACTGGCTGCAATGTCCCGCCAAATATGCAAGGGGGGTGAATGAACGGGCAATCGCGGCCGATTGTGATCAATTCGGGCACGCCGAATTGATCACCACGTCGCGCCCTGCGGGCCGCAGGACGAGTATGCGGCTTCTGGCTCGCCATCGGATCGCGTATCGCCAAGAACGGGGCTTGTCACGTGACGGAACGGGTGCATGGGGATGCGTATTGGGGCGGAATTTTCAGTGCACTGGACATCGTTCACCGGCGGACACGACGTCACCTTCGACGGCAGCAATCTTCGCGCACCCTTTTCGACCCGCTCAGCTGCCCGACTGCGGGGTGAGACCGGCGTGCCGAGCAGGGAAGGACGTGCTTCGAGCTCAGGGGACACGGGAAGGCAGTACCCCCTGAGCTCGGCGGAAGCCCCGTCAAAGGCGTCGCAGCCAGGCGGCTGCACCATGGCCGACCCCGAGGTAAATCAGCGCGGGCAGGGCGTAGTTGAAGAAGACACGCAGCCCTTCCGTGTCCATGATGAAGATGTCCTGCGACCAGCCGGCAAGCCAGTCGGCCACACCGTGTACGAAGTCGACAAAGACATTCGCCTGATTCGCTTCGAGTAGGTACAGCAGGATCCACAATCCGAGGAATGCTGCGGCGATATCCGCGAGGCTGTGAATGATCAAGGCGAGTCGGTCGGCTCCGATGCCTCTGCGATTGCCGCTCGAGCTCCTTCTGCTGTACGCCGCGTTCGGAACGTCGCCGTACGGGGCAGCTGGGGCGGAGTGGTGAGGAGAGGGTGAATTTCTGCGACGCGGGGCATGCGCTCCTTCAAAAGGTAGCGGGGCCGTATCACCGACATCCTGCGCGTGTGATCCGTCGTGGTAGGGAGAGTTTGATCTGGAGTCGTATGGGCGATTTTGCGGTATGCCGTCATTGGGGTAGCTCACGGACCTGCGCATTTCCCACTGGACGCTTTCGAAACTCCCTTCACTGCTATTTCACATCGACGTCCTCGGACCGCCACTTCGGAGTCGACGGCCGTCCGCACCGCCTGGACGAATCAATGGCGCGGGCGGCCCATTGGGGACCGCCCGCGCCGTGGGCGGCAACCTTGAGGCGGGGGGACCGCAGACATCAAGGCACCACGCAACCGATACGCAGTCGGCACTGCCTACAGCGGCGCGCCGGGCGAGAGTGTCACTCCCCGCTTCGACGACCTGCCTCTCGGGGCTTTGCACCTGGTGCTGGTGCGAAGCCCCGAGGAGCCGGCAGCGGGCGGGCCGATGAGCCAGTAGCCGACGAAGGGGAACGGGGAAGCCGCCCTTGGTGTCGTCCAGGTCGCTCATCAGGACCACTCCGATGTTCTGGGTGCGGCCGAAGAACTGGAGGAGCCCGGCGATCAGGCACAGCCGGTCGCCGTGGAAGGCCGCGAGCTGGTCGAGCTCCTCGCGAAAGATGGTGGATTCGGGGTCGCAGTTGCCGTAGGTGAGGGTGCAGCGACTGCGCGGCTCCAGCAGCAGGACGCTCTTGGTGATCGAGGCGATTGGCGTGAACGCCGCTGCCCGCTGCGACGCCGAGCAGATGGCGCTCGCCAAGCGGATCGGGTTCGGTGGTGAATCGCCCGCCGGGGACGGCGACGTGCACCGTGTCGCCGGGACGGAGCTTGTTGGTGACCCAGGCGGATACCCGGCCGTCGAGGATGTACTTGACGGCCACGCGCGCAGTTCGCCGTCCCCGACGCCGCAGCAGATGGAGTACATACGGCGCTGCTCCTCCCCGTCGACGGCGGTCTTGAGGGTGAGGTGCTGGCCCGGGACGAAGCGGAAAAGCGGGGCGAGGCCAGCCGGGACGTCGAAGGCGACATAGACCGTGTCGGCGGTCTCGCGGCGGACATCGGCGACCGTGAGCCGGTGGAAACCCCGGCTTGGGGCGGCAGGCACAGGCGTTTGGCCGGCCGTCCTCTCAGCACCCGTTCCGGCTTCGGGTCCCGCTTCGGTTTCGGTGGCCGTGGCGCACGCCCACTGCCGCTGTAGCTTCCGCCGTCCGGGTTGGCCGTAGGAAGAGCGAGAGGACCGGTACCAGGTACAGGACCCAGAGGAGTGCCTGGGCCACGCTCGGGTTCGGCTGGAAGTTGAAGATGCCCTTCATCAGAGCGCCGTACCAGCTGTCCGGCGGGATCGTCGCGCTGATGTCGAACAGACGGCTGTCCAGGCCGGGGAGGATGCTCGCCTCCTGCAGGTCGTGGATGCCGTACGCGAGGACGCCGGCCGCGATCACGACCGGCAGGGCGCCGGTCCAGGTGAAGAACTTTGCGAGGTTGATCCGCGGGGCACCGCGGTAGAACAGCCAGCCGAGGGCTACGGCCGTGAGCAGGCCCAGGAGGGGCTCGAGGCGAGCCTCGTCGTCTGCATTCTCGTCGCTTACCTGGTCAAGACGGGCAACCGGAGCAAGCTGCCGCCCATCTGGCTCGGCGTGGGCATCGCGGTCGCGCTCAGCCTGATCGTGGGCGCGGTGCTGCAATACGGTTCCACCCAGCTGACGTTCGAGGCTCGGGAGGCGCTCGGCGGCGGTCTGTCCATCCTCGCCGTGGGCCTGGTGACCACCACGGTCTTCTGGATGCGACGCACCGCCCGCCACCTGAAGCCGAGCTGCACGGAAAGCTGGACGAGGCCCTCGCCGTCGGCACCGGCGCCCTGGTGGCGACCGCCTTCCTCGCCGTCGGCCGCGAGGGCTTGGAGACCGCCCTCCCGCAGGCCGATCAAGTAGTTGGCGAACACACGGCCTCCTTAAGGCGCGGTCGTCAGGTGCGGTAGTCCGATGTCGTCGAGCCCAGGACGTCAGGACCTGCTGTTGGCACCGAGCCACGACTGGCTGCTGATGCCGTCGGGCAGGGCTGGCCGTCGATGCCGTCGGGTCAGGAGTGGCCGTTGAGGAAGCCGATCAGGCTGGCGCCCCACCAGCCGAGCTGGCTGACGACGGCAGCCACACCCGACTGGATGCGCAGGGGGCGTGGCACCGACGTGTCCCCGCACCGGTCGAGGCGCTGCCCGAGCCAGCGGGCGTAGAGGCCGTTGAGGGTGATGGCCAGTACGAGACCGAGTTTGACCAGGGTCAGCGGCGATGACAGGTCCGGTCGGAGGAACAGTCCGGTGACGACCAGGCCGGCCAGCCCGAGCCAGATCGGGATCTGCAGTGTGCAGGCGGTGCGCAGGACGTCGGGCAGTGGGCGTCGTCCGAGCATCCACAGCAGGGCGAACCAGTCGACGGCGAGCACGGAACCCAGCCCGAGGACGAGCGCCACGAGATGCAGGAAGCGGGCGGCCATCTGCAGCGGCGGGTCGGCGTGGAGGTGACCGGCCACCCAGCAGGCGGCCGCCAGGACGGCGCAGCTCAGGATTCCCAGTGCGGCGAGCGCCCACAGCGGTGTCGGCGGGTTTTCACGGACTCCACCACCGTCGGCGGGCGCGGCCCATCCCGGCACCCCGACGGGCTGGGGAGCCGGAGCAGCCATCGGCCCGTCGGAGTGCGGGGCCATCGGTCAGTTCTCCGGCTTGAGTTCTACGTTGCGGAAGGTGGCGGTGGTCTTCTCGCTGAGCGCGGGCTTCTCACCACTGGCGCCGTGACGCAGGAACGTCGGCCGCTCCAGCGTGGCACGCAGCGTGTACTTGCCGGCCTTCGGGATCGAGAAGTTTGTGGCGTAGTGGAAGAACTCGGCGTAGTAGAAGTTCAGTTTCTGCGCCTGGACGGCCTTGCCCTTGCTGTCCACGACCTCAAGGCGGATCGGTACATCCGCGACGATGCGGCCGGTCTTGGCCTCCATCGGGATGATCTCGATGTGGTGGGTCTCGTTCTTGGTCGGCTCGCGGTGGACCATCTTCCCGTGCCCGTTGTGCTCGGAGTGGAACCACGGCTCGGCCGCCTCGACGATGTACCCCACTCGGTAGTCGCCGGCCTTGGTCTCGCCGCCCTTGGCCGCGATCTCCGCCTCAAGCACGGTGTGCTGGTGCGCCACACCGGCCGGCGCGGTCTCCTTCGCCTGGCCCTTGGCCGGACTGTTCCCGTCCTTGCCGGAATCGGCGCCGCCGCAGGCGGTGAGGGCGAGGGCGAGCGGGACGGCCAGAGAGAGCGAACGAAGCGAGGGTCTAAACCCGGACATGGCTGAAAACCTTCGATCGAAAGTAAGGTGAGGCGAACCTAAGTGAATGCCGTGTGCCCGTCAACCCGTCCCAGGATGCGCATATACGTCGTATAACGGGCGTCGAGGGAAGGCTTTCCGCTGGTCCAGGGGAAGTTGAGTTGCCATCAGTAGGCGCTGAGGTTCAGAAAGTAGCCGTGCGGTGGTCGGTATCTGGACAGGTAGGCGGCCCTCACGCCTACACTGCGCGCGCCTCTGTTCCCCGTTCCCCGTCCCCCGTATCGCACCAGGACTGTCATGCCCGCTCGCCTGCCCCGGCTTGCCGCCATTCCTCTGCTCGCCGTCGCCCCGCTCGCCCTTCTGACCGCCTGCGCCGACAAGAGCAACAGCGACGGCAGCGACGCGAAGTCGGGAGCCATCACGGTCCAGGCCGCCGATGACACCTGCAAACTCTCCCGGACGTCCGCACCCGCCGGGTCCATCGCCTTCAAGATCGCCAACGAGGGCAGCAGGATCACCGAGTTCTACGTCTACAGCCCGGAGGGCAAGGTGGTCAGCGAGGTCGAGGGCATCGGCCCCGGCACGTCCCGCACGATGACCGTGAAGATCGACAAGGCCGGCTCGTACACCACCGCCTGCAAGCCCGGAATGGTCGGCAAAGGTATCCGGGGCGACTTCACCGTGACGGCGAAGAAGCGGCACGGCTGACCGCACCTCACACGATGACGCGCCCCCCCGGCGAGGGCCCGGCGACCCCGGCCTGCGGCACGCGGCCTTCATCCCCTGCGGAGCGACCGCCCGCCTGCTGCTGACCCACGCCGTAGGCGTCCCTCTGGGGGCCCAGCTCAAGAACCTGCACAGCAGCCATGCCTGTCCGGTGAGTCGTAGATGCCGCGCCGGATGCGGAGCGGATCGGTCACCGGGTCTGTCACGGACGCCGGAGAGCCGTGGTGTGATGGCGCCGTGAGCCGCGCCGTTGAAGAGAGCAACCGCCGCCTGCTGCGAGCGCGGGATGCGATGGATCGCTCCTCTGCGCAGCCGCTGGACGTCCCGGCCCTGGCCCGGATCGCCCATGTGTCCCAGGCGCACTTCACGCGCACCTTCCGGGCCACGTTCGGCGAGACGCCGCACCGCTACCTGCAGCGCCGCCGTGTCGAACGTGCGATGTTCCTGCTGCGGGAGACCGACCGCAGCATTACGGACATCTGTTTCGAAGTCGGCTTCGGCAGCCCGGGAACCTTCAGCCGCACATTCCGCGACATCGTCGGCCGGTCGCCGAGGACGTACCGCAAGGAAACGGCGGCCATGGGCGTACCGACGTGCTTCACGATGGCGTGGACGCGGCCGAGTGCCTGACCGTGCGCACTGCCCGTACCGTCCGTCGACTGAGCAGTTTTGGATAAGTTTTCGTCCGGAGTGCCCAGTAGCGTGATGCACATGTTCACCGCAATCACGCATTCGGCAATTTACGTCCTGGACCAGGACGAGGCACTCGACTTCTACGTCGGCAAGCTTGGCCTGGAGGTCAACGCGGACGTCGACATGGGCTTCATGCGCTGGCTGACCGTCAGCGTCCCCGGCCACCCCGAGCGCCAGATCCTGCTGGAGAAGCCGGGCCCTCCGGCGATGTCCGAGGAGACGGCAGAGCAGGTCCGCGAGCTGGTGACCAAGGGCGCGATGGGTGGCTGGCTCATTCTCACCACGGACGACTGCCGCAAGACCTACGAGACGCTGCGGGGCCGGGGTGTGGAGTTCACCGAGGAACCCACCGACCGCCCGTACGGAACCGACTGCGGCCTCCGCGACCCCTTCGGCAACCGCATCCGCTTCACCCAGCCGAGGGCCTGAGCACTGTCCGCCGGGTGACGAGCGGAGCCAGGGAAACGGTGGCGCCGCCGTGAAAGACATAGGCAGGCGACCTCGTGACGGGCACACGGACAAGAGCCTGGCCCCCTGACCCCCGAGCGTCATTAACACCCGGCCGGGAGCATCCGAGCAGTAGCGGACAGGATCACGCAAACGCGCTTCTCTCAGAAGCCGTCTCTTTCCGCATCTGATGTGCGGGTTTCCGCAGGTCAGGCGGGATCTCCGTAGGTTCGAGGCACGCTGAGACCGTCGTGTTCTTCCTGTCTGGTCGTGTCGGTGGATGTTCTCGGTGTGGACTACCGGCGGATCATGACCGTTCTCGGTGAGGCCGGCGGCAGCCTGACCGCGCGGCAGACGGCGGTGGCCCTGGGCTGGGACAGCTCTGTTCCTTTTCGCGTCGAGGGTGCTCGGGGCAGGCTGAAGCGGCTGGTGGAGCGGGGCCGGCTGGTGGAGGAGCGGCCGGGCTGTTTCACCCTGCCGTCAGGACCCGCGGCCGCTGTTGCCGCGTAGGGGTGCGGCGGGCGAGGCGGCAGCTCATCAGCATGGTCATCGACCAGAGGATCATGGCTTCGCTGCTGTCCGTCCGTGCTTCGTCATCGCGGGTCAGGCGGCGGCTTCGCATCAGCCAGGCGAAGCTGCGTTCGATGATCCACCGGCGTGGGAGGACGGTGAAGCCGCTGGTGTCGTCACTGCGTTTGATGATCTGAAGGGCGAGGCCGAGTGCCTGGGCGGCCCAGTCGACGAGGTAGCCGGTGTAACTGCCGTCGGCCCAGATCAGCCGCAGTTTCCGGTAGGTCTCCCGCAGGCGGGGCAGCATCGTGCGGGCGGCATCGTGCGGGCGGCATCGCGGTCCGTGGTGGAGGCGGGCGTCACCAGCACCGTCAGGACCAGGCCGAGGCAGTCGGTGACCACGTGCCCGCCCCCGGCGGGGGGCCGACATCAACACCCCATCAATTCAAGGGAATTGATGGGGTGTTGCCGCACCTTCTCAGGCCACTCCCCCTTGGCGCCCCATTGAATGTAGGACCAGAAGATCATTTCGCGTACGCTTACCGCCAAGTAACCACTGTTTTCTCCCAGGGGGACCCTATGCGTCGACGCATTTCCGCTTTCGCCGTCACCGCCGCAATGGCCGGAGGCGTACTATTCGCGGCCCTGCCCGCACACGCCGCCACCACGACCACCGGCGGGCACGCCGCGGTGGCCCGGGGCGCCATTCAGGTCAACATCGGCGAGCTGCGCCAGCAGTCCGCCGACCTCAAGTCCAAGGCTGCGCGACTGGACCAGGAAGGCGAGCACGCGGCAGCCAACCGCGCCCGCGCCGAGGCCAACGCCATCGACCAGAAGATCCAGGCGTACCTCGACGCCGAGAACAACGCCTGATCGCTCAGGCACACAGTTCGCGCCCGCCTCGACACCATCGGGGCGGGCTTTGCCGTGCAGCCGTCACCCGGCCGTGAATCACCGGATTCCCGCGGCGATGCGACGCCTTGCGATGCGCCGTACCGGACGCAGCCTGTGGATCTGCGTGCGTCGACGCACGGTGGCCGGCCTGCGCCCGCCGCTGTCGTTGCCGCCCCATCCGGAGGTCCCCCGCGACGGGCCTGGTCACGCACCCTTTTGCGCAGCGCGGCAAGCTCGGTACGTTCGTCGGTGGTCGGCCGGTCGTCACGCTCACCGGCATCCGCCTCGGCCTGCCGGATCCAGCCGCGCAGGGCCTCGGTATGCACACCGAGCTCGATGGCCAGACGCTTGATCTGGGGCTTCGGGTCGGAGGCCCGGTACATCCGCACCGCACGCTCGCGCAACTCCAACGAGTACTTCCTGGGGGCAGCCATGGCCGATGCTCCTCTCACGAGAACCATCTGACCCTCTGTCAGCATCCTGCGCATCTTGGGGGAACCTCGGAAGCGTGTGACTGTCTCGCCCACTGGTGACGGTCTCAGCCTGCCTCGAACATACGGAGATCCCGCCTGACCTGCGGAAACCTGCACATCAGATGCGGAAAAGAGACGGCTTCCAAGCCAGGCCAGCTGAAACCTGCACCGCTAGTCGCACCACTGCGGATCAATGCACCCATGCACACTTGCATGCGCCTGCGGTCCGCCGCCTAGGTTCCGGCATTGATCTGTAGCGCTCATGCGAACCGTAGGGGGAGCAGGTTGAAGCCAGCAGCAGACGTACTGAGGGAGCTCGCGCAGCCCTCGAATGTCGCGGTCCACTCAAGCTCGGCGCTCGTCGGTAGCGTGGATGCGGCAGCAGCAGAGGATGACGGAGAGCGGAAGGAGAAGGAGCTCGATGCCCTTCGGCGTAAGCCGAACCTTCAGGCGATACCCACGAAGGAACTCGGCTCCGTCCAGCTGACTCCCTGGAACGTACTGCACACACTCGGCCAGGCCATCGCACTGGCGCGGCGCGGCGCCGGACGGGGCCTCGCCGAGCACTGGGGCAGCCTCAAGTACCACCAGGCCCTGGCCGGCCGCTCGGACGGGTACATGCAGCTCTCTGCCGAGGGCAGGGAAACGGCGGACTACTACAAGGCGCTCCAGTCCGGAGAGCTCGGAACCGGCTTCGCCCTGGCACTGGCCAAGCAGGTCTTGAGCCGACGCCATCCGCAGCACATCGTGTCAATCGTCCCAGCGGACACCGCCCTACGGGCGGGCTGGGCGCTGACCAGCAGGGACAAGGGGCCACGATCGGGCTACCGGTACCGTCCACGGTTCTTCGCCGAAGTATGGAGGCCCGGCGAGCCATCACGGGTCTTCCCCATCAAGTGCAAGGGCAACCACAGCAATGCCGCGACCTCGCACGACCAACTCGCTTCTGCCTCGGCCCATGTAGAGGCGGTGCACATAGGCCCCTGGGACGAAACACCGAGCCTGATGTTCAGCACGGAGCTTCCCATGGAGGGTCCGCTCACCGTCCATGCCCTGCATTCCGAGGGAACGGGCGGCTGGTTGAGCAGGGCGACCGACTCCCCTAGCAGGAACCTCAACCATCAGATCGAAGATGAGAACATCTATCCGGGTATCCAACCGCCCGTTGAGGGCGACACACCCCCGCCACCCGAGCCCGGCTTTCACGTCAAGCCGGAACGCTACGAATGGTTCCGGCACGTCCTCGCGCGCACGGCCGCCGCCGGACTGACCGCCTTCGCCGGCGACGGCGACGCAACCATCCAGTACCTGACCAAACGGCAAGGACAACGCCACTTCACCGGCTTCGCACACGCGGCAACCGGCAGCGTCCAGGACGCTCGACGAACCCTCCTCGACATCCCCTTCGTCGGCACGGACCACGTCTTCCGGTTGAACAGGACACGCGTGGAGGCGTTCTCCGGCGTCGCAAAGGATCTCTTCCGCCACCTCGAAGAAGGCCGGGTGGAGCAGTACCGCAGTGAGGTCTACACCCGGCGGTCCTCTTGGCCCCTCGACACCTGGGACCCCAAGTGGGGAGGTCCCGTCTCGGTGCACCCAGACGGATCCGTGCTGGCCATGCGCAAGCTGACCGCCTGAGCCCTTCCGAGGGCCTTGGGGAGCCACCGCTCCCCAAGGCCCTCCGGTCCGCTCCAGACCGAACGAGAGCGCGCCTCTGTCCAGCCCCAATACGGTCCGCCCAGGTAAAAACCATGGCCAGACCTCATTCGGGACGAACAGGTGGTGGGTTCACGGCTCCCGACTTCTCAAGGCCGGGTCAAGTGCCTGATCTCCATCGCCGCTCGGAGAATTCCCGCGTTTCACGTGAACGCTTGAGAGTCCCTTGGAGGGGCTTCAGTCGAGGCCGGCAGGATCCCCACATGCAGACAGACGCGTGACTGAACCCGGACGATTGCTTCGTACCAGGGCGGGAGTTGTTCCCAACCGACCGGAGGTTCAAGGTCTGGGTCTACTCGGTTCAGCCACAGTCAGCTCCTGCTGCCCTTGAGCAGGCGGCCGAACGGCGAGAGCTGGACGTCGGCCAGTTGCAGCGTGCCGTACGAGAACAGCTGGTGGACGGTCTCGACGGGTGCGGTCTGATCAGCCGTAGGTCAAAGTCTCCTTCAGTGAAGGGGCGGACTCGGCTCAGGCGTGCGGGCGCAGTCCGCAGCCGGGCGCAGGCTCTGTTCAACCGCGTGCGGGATGTCGACGACCGGGAACAGCGCCTGTCGTACGGCCCGTTCGGCGTCGGCGACCAGGATCGGTCGCGCGACGCGCGACGCCTTGGGAGTGTGCCCACCGCCGAGGCGGCGCAGTGTTGAGCTCCACCTCTGGTCACACACCACCTGACACCACATCAGAACGAGCGTCAAGACAACATCGAGAGCGTCATTTCAGCGCCGACATCGCCCGTACCGCACACATCGCACATTTTGCGCACTCATCAAAATCGCAGGTCAGCGCCGCTTTTCGGCAGGTTCGAGGATTGCCACGAACGCCACCTGATGGGTCATCGAAACAGGTGACCTGGCTCAGGATTCGCGAAGGGCCAAGTCAAGCCCGGCAGGCCGCAGGCACACGGCTACTGGCACAGTAGATCCTCGTGTCGGCCAAGAACGCGAAAGACCAGAAGCCCCTGCGGTATCCCGACGCCATTGACATACCCGTGCTCTTCCGTAACGGCCCAGGCGGACGGACAAGGAGTGGGTGGCGCCGGAAGGACCATGCCGCATGGAACGGCACCGCCTTTCCCCCCAAAGACGGCTGGTACCTACCCACCACGACGTGGCGGAACATTCTCCAAGCCGCGGTCGGCGTGGGACGTGACATCTCCCCCTGGCTCAACCGGCCGCACTATGCCATGCGCGAGATCGGGGCGCGGATCGCGCCCCTGAACGCGTATCTGGACCTTCACGACGGTCACCGCCTGCACGCGTACAACGCCGGAAGGCGGCTGACCGCGAACGTCGTACTCGAACATGGCACTGAAGCCAGCGCCTTCGGTGCCTTCAGTTACCGGCTGGGCATGACGATGGCGGAGTGGGCCTGCCGCTCGCTGATGGGTCTCGGCGAGACATGGCACATCGAGAACAGCTGGCCCCTGGGCATCCAGGACCCGGCCGCCGGAACGAAGCCGGTCAAGGGGCAGAAGAACCCCCGGCCCGACTTGTGGGGGACGCATCATTCCGAGGGCCGCCACTGGCTGATCGAGGCCAAGGGCGGAGCCATCACGCCCGGCCGACTCGACCACGGCTGGGAGCAGCTTCTTGGGGGATGCACGGTGCTTCATCCCCATGACCTGGATCACCGCCTCGTGCTCTGCGGCACCGCACTCAAACGCGGCGTCGCCCCCAGGAACGACCTGTTCGTCATCCTCCGCCACGAACACCACGCCGGAACACAGAGCGGCTCGCTCAACCCCACAAGTGGCAAGGGGTCGCCCCCCGGAGAGGCACAATCGGCGGAGGAGGCTCTCGATGAGGACAGCACCGGCAGCACCCTGCTCGATGTCGCCCGCTCACAGATGCTCACCTACTTGTCCCTGAGCGCCCTGGAAAACTCAGCCTTCTCCCGGCTCCGCCTGGTACCGGTAGCCCGGGACCGCGGCGAGCGCCGTCCAACAGCGGGGCCGCTCGCCCTCATGGAGGACGATGAGGCCACCCGCGAACGACGTACGGCCCTGGGCTGGCGCGAAGCGTCCCCGAACGACGCTAACGCCCGAGCGGCGGGCCTGGACAGCTTCCTCACCGGCCGTATCCCGCACACGGAAGTCACACTCGGCATGTCCCGACGGCTCTACGCAACCTGCGCCGAACTCTTCCAAGCCGACCGGGAGATCGCGGAGCGGACGCCGGGGCTGCGCGCGGAGGACCGCACTACCGACATCGAGGAGGAAGAACGGGAAGAACGATCGACGGCCGCGCGCCGCGAGTACCGCGAGCGCCAGGAGGAAGCCAGGCCCATCGTCCAGCGCCGGCTCCGCGAGATCTTCGCGGCCTCCCGCGACCAGCCCTGGGAGCACCGCCTGACGGACACCCCGCGCTTCACCCTCGCTCCGGCGGCCCTCGAAGCCACCACGCCCGAGACCTACCTGGCGGTCGACGCCGGCGATCTGTTCCGACGCTGACCGGCTCCGAGGGACACTCCAGCACTGAGGGAGGGCGCACGTGAGCGCACACCATGCAGGCGCGCGCTGCACGGGGCCGCCATCGCCGCTGGAAGTGCCCTGGGGCTTTTCTGGGACTTCCGGCTGCATCAATAGGCACGAGCGTGAAACAGCCGAAAGGCCATCTGCGCAGGTGGGCGACCCGCAACCACCCAACGCGGCAGGTCACCGGCCGCGCTGGTCTCTTCCGGGACATCTGACCTGCGGGTGCCGCCGCCCTGGTGCCGTCGCGCGAGGAGGTATCCGGCCTGATGATGCGCCGGGGCCACCGCTCGTCATCGACAGCGAGGTCCATGAGTGGCCCGTGTGCGCCGATGGGACTCGTCCGGCGGATCGGCTGATGGTTGATGGTTGATGGTTGACCAGCAGACCAGCAGACCGGCCGCCGGACGGGCGCCGGTTCGGTGCTGCGCCGGTGGCGTGTGGGTCCGGGCATCCCCAGGTCACGATACGTACGTGGGCCCTGGGGATTGTCCGACTGTACGGATAGCTTGTGGGTGTGGCGGATAGCCTGTGGGGGTGTACGACATAACGGATCCGGAGGCCTCTCGGCGCGCAGCGAAAGCCGCCGAGCGGGAGCGTCTGGCGCGTGCGCGAGAACGCCGGCAACTCCAGGGCTCCACCGGGGTAAGCGGTTTCGTGCAGCGCAAGTGGCGATGGCTCGGGGTCGGCGGCAGCGAGGCTGTCGAAGCGGTGCTCGCCATGCTCTCGGAGGTGACGTCCGCCCCCGGGTTACCCGAGGCTCAGCGGACGGTACTGATCCAGGCTCTCGAGGGCGCGCCGGACCGTGAGACCTTGTTTCCGGCGATCCGGACCGGACTGGGCCTTCTGCCGGCCGGCTCCGTGCTCACTCACCTGCGCGCCCTGTGGGCCGCCGATGTGCGCTGGCTCAACGAAGCAGGGCTGGAGCGGTGCAGGGTCCTGTGCTCGACGGCGCCGAGCCTGGAGCTCGTCAGCAAGCGCTCGCTGTCGGGCGGCGCCGCCTTTTCCCTGTTCACCACCGCCGCCACCCGCGGCGCGATACCCGTACCCAACCGCTTCCTCGATGCCCTTCTCTCCTGGACTCCCCTGTCCGTCCTCGACGATCTGATCGATAATGGCGGTCTGTTACCCGAGGACGCACCATGGCGGGCGCGCAACGACGCCGAAGGGCTGTACCTTCGAGCGCGCCTGGACCCGGGAGCCGTCACCCCGGAGCAGGCCGAGCAGCTCGAATGGCACTCTTACCTGCGCAGACAGTCATTCCTGAACGGCCGTACGATCCTGCGGCAGGAGCCCGAGGACGTCTGGGACCTGTTGTACGACGTGCTCGTGGACGGCGATGAATCGGCCATCGACGCACTTGATGCCGCACTGCCCCGGCCGCAGCAGATCGAGCTGCGCAACCTCAAGTCGGGGGCGCTCTCAGGTCAGTGGCCCGTCGAAATGACCGAGGACCGCGGGCTGTGGCTGCTGATGTCAACGCTGTGGACACCGCGGGAATCCATCGACGCCGGACGCAGCCCGTTCTCCGCACTCGTCGCCCTCCATCGGGCGTACGACCTCCTGAAGTCGGGCGATGTGGAGGCGGCAGCTCATCAGGCGCGGTCCCTCACCCGCGCGGGCGGCACCAGCCGGAGCGTCCCGGCCGGTTTGGTTCCCGAGGCGTACGCCATTGCCGCGTACGCGGCTGCGGCGAGCAACGACCTCGAGGCGGCGGAGGGGTACGCCGGTAAGGCTGCCGAAGGTGGCGGTGCCATTGCCGAGCAGAACCTCGCGCTCGTCCGCGCCTGGAGGGCTACGACGAAGAACCACCGCGGTCCGGTCACCAACCCCTTCCTGGAAGTTGGCCTGGACCACGGTTCCAACGGCTGGGAGGAGCGCTGCCGCGAGATCTTCCGGCAGCACGAGGGCGACCCGGTTGCCCAGGCCGGGCTGAACCGGGCCGAGGACCGCATCCGGGACGCACAGCGCAAGAATGCGGGCTGGAACGTCTTCTTCCGGCTTCCGCTCGACCGGTCCCGGTACGCCATGCCTTCTGTGGTGCCTCAGCACGTGGTGCCGCCCCGGGAAGCCCTGCCGCGTCGTACCTCGCTGACGAGCGGGGCGGATCTGGAGGCCATCCGTGCCCGGGCCGCCGTCGAGCTCCTTGAGGACTTCCGGACCACAGCCCCCCACCTCGACCGCCACAGTCCCACCCGGTGACCGCCGCAACGCCCTGACCGATCGCCCGAATCCCACAAGGCAGAGCCCTGATGACTGCGAAGAAGACACGCGCGAAGCGCGGCCCCAAGATCCCGAAGAGCCGGCGATCGCACCGGCCGTGCCCGCACTGCGGCCGGACGCAGCCCGGCCCCGAGGAACGAGCTGCTTCGGGCAAACCGAGCGGTCTGAAACACCGCAGGGCGCACCGGTCGGAGGCACCCACGACACCGGACGCCACGCAGGCCGTCGAACCGCCCCGCAGTCCCACGCCGATCGACGCGGTGACGCTCATCAAGGGGGTCGTGGCGCGCGTACCGGAAGCCCTGGAAGGCGCCGGCCTCGGCGAGGTGCCTGCGACCACCGCACTGAACGCGGCGGTGCGCAAGGCAGTTCTGGATGAATTCCGCACCCGCGCCCAGTTCGCCGGGCGAATCGCCGAGATCGACGCCCTGCTGTGGTCCCAGGCCGCCCACGCCGGTGACACCGTCGAGGGCGCGATGACGGCCCACTTGCGCGAACTGCGGCTGCTGCGGGTGACGGAGCCGGAGGAGAGCGACAGGTTCGTGGTCACCGAGGGAGAGGGCGAGTTCTACGAACTCTTGCGTCCGGCATACGTGGACGAGTTGACAGGCAAGGTCATTCTCGCGGGGCAGCTGCGGCGGGTGCCCGAACACGCGGGCAGGACAGCGGGGGAGGAAGCATGACAGCGGCCGGCATCGACTTCGGCACCACCAACTCGGTGGTGGCCCAGTGGAACGGCGAGTACGTCGAGGTGCTGGAGATCGGCGGGCAGGGTCTGGACGCGGACTGGCGCCGTCCGGGCTTCGAGCTGCTCTACCCCTCAGTCGTGGGCACCAGTTCCCTGCGGCCCGGCACCCTCTTCGGCTGGGAGGCCAAGCTCCGCTCGGAGAACGCCGTCGAGGCGTGCAAGCGGATGCTGCGCGAGGAGCCCTTCGTCACGTTGGGGGGTGAGAGGTTCGCCGCGACCACCGCCGCGGCCGGGGTCTTCCGTGCCATGGCGAGCGCGGCGGAGGAGGAGGCCGCCACCGAGATCCGCGAGGCCGTCATCACAGTGCCCGCCAACGCGACCGGAGCGGCCCGCTACCGGACGCGGGAAGCCGCCCGCGCGGCCGGCATCAAGGCCCGGACACTTCTCAATGAGCCGACGGCCGCGGCCATCGCGTATGCCCACGAGATGGAGGTCGATGGCGAGTTCCTGGTCTTCGACTGGGGCGGCGGCACGATGGACGCCACGCTTCTCCTGCACGATGACGGGTTCTTCGACGAGAAGGCGAGCCGAGGCGTCAACCGTCTCGGAGGACTGGAGATCGACGCCCGGCTGCGGCGCATGGTCCTCGACCGGGCTCCCGCGCAAGGCCGGTGGAGCGAATCCGAGAAACGTCAGTTCGGTCTGGACATCGAGCGGGCAAAGATCCTGCTCTCCCAGCAGGAATCGGTCCGCATCGTCACCCCGGACACGGTCGCCGTCGAGATCGGGCAGCACGAATTCTCCCAAGCCATCCAGGACCTGATCAACCGTGCGCTCGACCCGGTCGAGCAGTGCCTGGAGCAGGCCCGGATCGACCCGCACGATCTCACAGCAGTGCTGATGATCGGTGGTAGCAGTCAGATCCCGGCGGTGCGCGCCGCGGTGTCGGAGGCGCTCGACTGTGAGCTCGTGGCCACCGCACTGTGCGACCCGATGACCGCCGTCGCCGAGGGAGCGGCGATCAGCGCCGCGGCCATGAACGGCGAGCTGAAGAGCATCATCCGGGTGGTCAACACCCACGCACTGGGCACGGTCACCAAGGACCGCGAGGGCAAGCGCCGGTTCAGTGCCCTGATCGACCGGAACCAGCGGCTGCCCCAGCAGCGGGTCAAGTCGTACGAGCCCACCAGGGACAACGTCTCCCAACTCACCGTGGAGGTATGGGAGGGACACCCGGACCGTCCCGTCGATCACCCGGACAACGTCAAGCTGACCGATCTCGTGCTGACCTATCCACAGAGGTCAACGGCTGAGGACGGTGTCTTCGACCTGGAATACACCTACAGCAAGGAGGGTCTCCTCACCGTCAGGGCGACCCTGCAGAAGACCGGGCAGACCGTTCTCGACGGCGAGGTCAAGGTGTTCGGTGACGGCAATGTCCTGCCGGAGGTGAAGCAGGAACTCGACCGCCTGATCGCCCTCACGCCGACTGCCCGCCCCGCGGCGACGCCGACACACCCGCACCAGGAACGGGGGACGCCGGGCAACGGCTCCCGGCCCCTGGCTCCCAGGACCGCTCCGGTCCCGGGCCCGCCTCGCTCGCCCTCCCCCGCGGCCGGTGCGGGGACGGCGCCGCTCGTCGTAGACGGATCCAATCTCGCCTGGAACGGACGGCCGCCGCGCGCCGCCGGCGGCAGGCCGAGCTTCGCGGCCCTCGAGGCGGCCGTCAGGTCGCTTCGCTTCAAGCATCCCGACCGCGACGTCCATGTCGTTGTCGACGCCACCCTGCGGCACGATGTCTCCGCTGAGGAGCGGCCCGAGGTGGAGGCGGCCATCGCCGCCGGCACTGTCGTGCAGCCCCCGGCCGGGACCGAGGGGCGAGGTGACGCCCTGGTGATCAGCATCGCCGCAGAGGTGGGCGGGGTCATCGTCTCGAACGACAACTTCGCCCCGTTCCAGAAGACGTACCCCTGGCTGCGCTCCTCCGGGCGGGTCGTGGGGGCCACGCACTCACAGGGGGTCTGGGTCTTCAATCCGCGTACTCCGAACGCAGCGGCCGCCACCTTCCGTCGGTGACGTCTCCGGAGCGGGACGGGCGGCGCCCCGGCCCGCTCCGAAGAGACCGTGCCTCTCCCCCGGCCCTCAGGCGGCGGCCGGCTGAGGCGTCAGCACCACGAACTCCGCGCCCGCCGGGTCGTTGCACACGGCCAGCCGGCCGACGCCCTCGGCGGTCTCCGGGCCCATGGACACCGAACCGCCGTGGCGGGTTATCAGGGAGACCGTGGCGTCGCAGTCCGCGGAGCCGAACACCGGGTGCCAGTAGGGCCGTCCGCCGTCCTTGAGCAGATCCGCGGGGACGCCCATGATGCCGCCGTGCATCCGCTCCTCACCGCTGCCCTCGGGGGCGATCAGTGTGTAGGTGCCGCCGCCACCGGGGAGGTCCATGTCCTGGGTGGTCCAGCCGAATATGGAGCCGTAGAAGGCCTGCGCGGCGGGCGAGTCGGTGGTGTAGAGCTCGATCCAGCCGAGGCTGCCCGGCGCATCCGTCAGTTCCAGGCCCGGGTACCTGCCGGGCTGCCAGACGGCGAACTCCGCGCCCTGCGGGTCGGTGAGCTGGGCGAAGCGGCCCTCGGTGTCGCCGACCTCGGCCGGCTGCGTACGGACCGTGCCGCCGGCCTGCTCGACCGACTTGACCGTGGCGTCCGCGTCCGGGGTGTTGAAGTAGATGGTCCAGGCGGAGCGGGCGCCCTCCTTGTTGAGCGGGCCGACCGCGCCGACGACCTTGCCGTCGAGCCGGAAGAGGGTGTATCCGCCCGGGTCCTCGCTGTAGGGCGCGGCCTGCCAGTCGAACACGGCGCCGTAGAAGGCCGTCGCGGCATCCACATCGGGGGCGCCCAGATCGATCCAGCAGGGGGAGCCGGGGACGAAGTTGGTGGTGATCATGGGCCCTTCCCTTCGCAGATTCCCGTACGACGGCGTGACTCCCGGTGCTGGTGCACGCCGTGGTTTCCGCGGTGCCCTGGCCGCGGATTCAGCCTGATATCCAGCCTGACATCCACCACTGACAATCGCCCGTCGGCCGCATCTCGCCCTCTCCCCTCGGCCGTGATTCCCCGTCCGGGCGGGCACTTGTGTAGCCTGTCGTGCGCCCGTCAAGGGTGCCAGCGGTCCACCACTTATGCGTCCGTTCTCAA
Source organism: Streptomyces sp. NPDC048483 (assembly GCF_040651455.1). NCBI lineage: Bacteria > Bacillati > Actinomycetota > Actinomycetes > Kitasatosporales > Streptomycetaceae > Streptomyces > Streptomyces sp. NPDC048483. Next base: position 13,628 of record NZ_JBEZJZ010000009.1, on the reverse strand, counting down.
TCGGGGGAAAATCACCATGAAGCTTCGCCATGTCCGTGCTGTCGCCGCCTGTGCACTGGTGGTAGTCGCGCTCACCGGCGCGCGGGGTTCGCACGGCGGAGGCTGCGGCCACAGCTCCAGCTCCAGCAGCAGCTCCAGCAGCGGCGGTTCCAGCAGCGACGGCGGCTACAGCAGCTCCGGCAGCAGCGACGGCGGATACAGCAGCTCGTCCAGCAGCAGCTCCGGGAGCAGCACCGGCGGTGTTCCGACCCCGTCGTCCACCACGTCAGCGGAGTCGGACGTCCGGATCACCGAGTGCAAGGTCGACCGCACGGCCGGCAAGGTCACCGCCACGCTGAGCATCACCAACGGCAACTCCACGGGCAAGTCCACCTACATCGGCAACGTGAAGTTCACCGACTCGACCGGCAGCTACCTCGGGGTCGCGCAGATCTCGTCGGAGGAGGTGCCGGCCGGCGCGAACCACCCCGTCACGGTCACCGGCACCTACCTCTCGGGCTCCGACAACCAGGCGTCGGGCAAGTGCACCGTCTCCTATATCGCGAAGGTCAACAGCGTCAGCTGAGGCCGGCACCACCCGCGCCCCAGTGCCCCACTGCGGCGTTCAGTTCCGGTACAGCTCCTTGGCGATGATCGATCTCTGCACCTCCGTCGCGCCCTCGTAGATGCGCGGGGCACGCACCTCGCGGTAGAGGTGTTCGAGGAGATGGCCGCGGCGCAGTGCGCGGGCGCCGTGGATCTGGACGGCAGCATCGACGACGTACTGGGCGGTCTCGGTCGCCAGCAGTTTGGCCATGGCCGAGCGGCGGGCGATGTCGGGGGCCGCGCTGTCGTACGCCGAGGCCGCCGCGTACACCAGCAGGCGCGCGGACTCGACGCGGGTGGCCATCTCGGCGAGCTGGTGGCCGACGGACTGCAGATCCCGCAGCGGGCCGCCGAACGCCGTCCGCGCGCCCGCGTGCGCCAGCGCCGCATCCAGCGCGGCCTGCGCCATGCCGACCGCGAAGGCGCCCACGCTCGGCCGGAAGAGGTTGAGGGTGGCCATGGCGACGCCGAACCCGCCGCCGACCGTGCCCAGTACATCCGCCCTGGTCACGGGTGTTGCGTCGAAGGCCAGCGTGCCGATGGGATGCGGGCTGAGCATGTCCAGGTGCTCGCCGGTCAGGCCCGGCCGGTCGGCGGGGACCAGGAAGGCGGTGACGCCACGGGCGCCCGCCGCGCCGCCGGTGCGGGCGAAGACGGTGGCGAAGTCGGCCTCGGGGGCGTTGGAGATCCAGCACTTCTCGCCGGTCAGCCGCCAGCCGTCGGGGCCGTCCGGCTCGGCGGCCAGGGACAGTGCCGCGGCGTCCGAGCCGGCGCCCGGCTCGCTCAGCGCGAAGGCCGCGACGGCCCGTCCTGCGGTCACCTCCGGCAGCCACCGGGCGCGCTGGGCCGCGGTCCCGGACTGCACAAGGGGACAGGTGCCCAGCCCCTGGAGCGCGAGCGCGGTCTCGGCCTCCGTGCACTCCTGGGCGAGGGATTCCCGCAGCAGGCACAGGTCCAGGGCGCGCAGGGTCCCGTCGGCGGGGAACAGGCGGCGCAGCAGGCCGAGTTCGCCGAGGGCGGCGACCAACGGGCGGTTGACCCGGCCCGCTTCGCCCTTCTCCGCGAGCGGGCGCAGCCGTTCGGCGGTCATCGCCCGCAGCTCGGCGCACCATTGCTGTTCGTCCGGTCCCAGCGCGAAGGGGGTCACGCGGCGGCTCCCTGGTAGCGGTAGCGGTCCTGTGGCGGTCTGCCGATACGCGGCCGCTCGGCGCTCGCTGCCGCGTATCGCGATCTGTTGACTGCCGTCACGAACACGTTACGCTGACGAAGGATCCGTACGGCAGTCCCTGAGCACCTCCTGAGCACTCTCGAGCACTCCTGAGTACGCGCACCAAGCCTCTGCAGTCCCCCATTCCTTCCCCGGCCGCTCACCGGCCGCCTCGCCGCCAGGGGGCGCATCGCCATGGAGCCACGGTCCTCGGCCCACACCGACACCTTCGCGCGTGACCGGCTGCCGCCCCACGAGCAGTGGCCGCACCTGACCGACCTGGGCTATCCGGACCGGCTGAACTGCGGCGCCGAGCTGCTGGATGCCACCGTCGCGCGCCTGGGGCCGGACCGGCCCGCGGTACGCGATGCGGGCGGAGTGGTGTGGACGTACGGTCAGTTGCAGGAACAGGTCGATGCGATCGCCCATGTCCTGACGGGGCAGCTGGGTGTGGTGCCCGGCAATCGGGTGCTGCTGCGCGGCCCGACCACACCGTGGCTGGCCGCCTGCTGGCTGGCGGTGATGAAGGCGGGCGCGGTGGCGGTGACCGTACTGGCCGCGCAGCGTCCGGACGAGCTCGCCACGATCTGCGGGCTGGCGCAGGTGCAGTATGCGCTGTGTGATGTCCGGTCCGTGGAAGACCTGGTCAGGGCCGAGGTTCCGGGGCTGCGGATCACGGTGTTCGGCGGGGAGGGTCCCGGTGATCTGCATCGGCTCGCCAAGCCCGGATCCGGGCCGTACGAGGCCGTTGCGACCGCCGCCGACGATGTCGCGCTGATCGCCTTCACCTCCGGCACCACCGGCCGCCCCAAGGGCTGTCTGCACTTCCACCGCGATGTGCTGGCGATCGCGGACACCTTCTCGGCGCAGGTACTGCGGCCGGCGCCGGACGACATCTTCGCGGGCAGTCCGCCGCTCGGCTTCACCTTCGGCCTGGGCGGCCTGGTCATCTTTCCGCTGCGGGCGGGCGCCTCGGCCTACCTGGCCGACTGGGGCGGTCCCGAGCGGCTGCTCGCCGATATCGCGGCGCACCGGATCTCGGTGCTGTTCACCGCCCCGACCGCCTACCGGGCGATGCTGCCCAGGCTCGCCGCCCACGACGTCTCCACGCTGCGCCGCTGTGTGGCGGCCGGCGAGAATCTGCCCGCCGCGACCTGGCAGTCCTGGTACGAGGCGACGGGTCTGCGGATCATCAACGGCATCGGGGCCACGGAGCTGCTGCACATCTTCATCTCGGCCGCCGATGACGCGATCCGGCCGGGTACCACCGGGCTCCCGGTCCCGGGCTTCGAGGCGCGGGTGGTGGACGCGGACGGCGTGCCGGTGCCGGACGGCGCACCGGGGCTGCTGGCGGTCCGTGGACCGACCGGGTGCCGCTATCTTGCCGACACCCGGCAGACCGAGTACGTGCATGACGGCTGGAACCTCACAGGGGACACCTACATCCGGGAGCCGGACGGCTACTTCCGCTATGTCGCCCGCGCGGACGACATGATCATCTCGGCCGGGTACAACATCGCGGGGCCCGAAGTGGAGGACGCGCTGCTGCGGCACCCGGATGTGACCGAGGCGGCGGTGGTCGGGCGTCCCGACGGGGAGCGCGGGGCGGTGGTCGTCGCGCATGTGGTGCTGCGCGAGGGCGTCCCCCAGGGGGCGGACACCGTCGCGGCGCTTCGCGAGTTCACCAAGTCCCGTATAGCGCCGTACAAATGCCCGCGTGAGGTCGTCTTCCACACCGCGCTGCCGCGCACCCCTACGGGCAAGCTCCAGCGCTTCCGGCTGCGCGGACCCGCTCTAGAGTGATCCGGTGAGCGACCAGCAAGCGCAGCGCACCCCACGGTCCTTGATCGTCACGTTCTACGGCGCCTACGGGCGCGGCGGCCCCGATGACTTTGGCGGCATCTCGGGACCGGTGCCGGTCGCCGCCCTGATCCGGCTGCTGGGGGTGCTCGGCGTCGATCCGCCGTCGGTGCGCTCCGCCGTCTCCCGGCTCAAGCGCCGCGGTCTGCTCGTCGCGGACCGTACGGCCTCCGGGGCGGCTGCGTACGGCCTGTCCGGCGCCGCCCACCAGTTGCTGGAGGACGGCGACCGGCGAATCTACGGGCGGCCCGCGGCGCGGCTGTCCGACGGCTGGGTGCTGGCCGTGTTCTCGGTCCCCGAGGAGGAGCGGCACAAGCGCCATCTGCTGCGCTCGCGGCTGGCCCGGCTCGGCTTCGGCACCGCAGCGCCCGGCGTCTGGATCGCGCCCGCGCACCTCTACGAGGAGACCCGGCACACCCTGGAGCGGCTCCAACTCGCGTCGTACGTCGATCTGTTCACCGGCTCGCACACGGGTTTCGAGCCCACCGCACGGGCGGTGGCCAGGTGGTGGGACCTGGACGCCATCGCCGCGCAGCACCGCGCCTTCCTGGAGGTCCATGAGCCGGTACTACGGCGGTGGTCCCGGCGGCGTGCGGTGGCCCCGGAGGGGGCGTACCACGACTATCTGCTGGCACTGGACGCCTGGCGCCGGCTGCCCTACGCGGATCCCGGACTGCCCTCTCCCCTCCTGCCCGAGGACTGGCCGGGCGGGCGCGCGGCAGAAGTGTTCGGCCGGCTGCACACCAAACTGCGGTCGGCGGGCGCCCGTTACGCGCGCGAGGCGACGGCCTGAGGCGACGGCCCCAGGGACTTCAGCGGCGCCGCGGCGGCCCCGCCATCGCGGCGGCCGAGCGCGGCCGGGCGGCGGCGATCACGGAGACCACGTCCTTGAAGGAGCTGCACATCCGGGTGCCGGCGACCCCCGCCAGCTCGCCGAACGTGCCGATGCCGTACGTCACCGCGACCGGCTCCATGCGCGCGGTGACCGCCATCCGCATGTCCCCCACGGTGTCCCCCACATAAGCGCTCTCCCAGGCCGCGACCCCCAGCCGGCCGGCCGCCCGCAGCACCATCTCCGGGTGCGGCTTGCCGCGCCGGACCATGTCCTGCCCGATGACGGGGCCGACCAGGTCGCGGATGCCCATGACGTCGAGCAGCGCCTCGGCGCTGCGGGTGGTCTTGGACGTGGCGACCGCCAGCTCGACGCCGTGGGCGCGCAGCGCGGACAGGCCGGCCGTGACACCGGGGAAGAGCAACTGCGGCCCCTGGCACAGGACTTCATAGGAGAACAGCTCGCGGTAGCGGCTGATGGCGGCCTGCACCCGGCCGTCGTCCTCCGGTTTGCCCAGCAGCCGGCCGAAGGCGGGGCCCGGGGGCTTGCCGATGGCGTTGGCCGCCTGCCGTGCGGTGATCGAACATCCCTGCTCCGACGCCACCTTGACCAGCAGCTTGCTTATGGCGGGGAGGGTGTTGGCGAGCGTCCCGTCGAGATCGAAGACGGCGGCCCTGATCGTCTCGCCGCCGGCGGTGCCCCGCACGCCTCTGACGGGACGTTCGCGGAGTTCCGTTGATACACGCATGGCTGGAGACCTTTCCGGGTTCCGGTGGATGCAGTGGCTCGGTGACGTGCTGGCTCGGCTGGTGCGAACGGCCTGCTGTCGACGTGGATGGGGGTGAGACGGTCTCGCCATGACATACCGCTGTCCCAGGCGGTACACGACAGTCGAAGCGGCTCAACGGAAGCGGATCGTCCCGTTTAGCGCCTCAGGAAGATTTAAAAACCGTCCGCGCTGTTTGTCAATGTGCCCCTGTCACGGGAAGCGGGTCGACATCCCCACCCCTCAACCCCCAGACTGTCAGGCATACGGCACTGGCAGAGGACCCCACAGCGGGCCGACGGCCCAGCGATATCTTCGCGCCGCGGCACGCACTTCCGGCCATTCCGCAAGAACTATAGAACCGCACGGTCGGTTTTTTTGTACACTACAACGAGCTACCTCGAGCTTGCAGCCGTACTAGAGACGGGACGGACACCGTGCCCACGCAGCCCACTCAGCATCGCGCCATCCAGAGCCGCCAGGCGCTCATCCGCTCGGCCGCAGAGACGTTCCTGGAGAAGGGAGTGCCCGCCGCGGGCATGGTCGAAGTCAGTCGGCGCGCCCGCCTGAGCAAGGGCGCCCTCTACTTCCACTTCGCGTCCAAGGACGACCTGACCCTCGCGGTCCACGACGGCGCGCTCGCCACCCTGCAGGAGCTGGAGAGCGCCCTCGCCCGCTCCCCGATGCCGCTGGTGCCCGCGGTACGGGACTTCGCCGTCGAGCTCTTCGCGAGGGTGCAGTCCGACCCCGTACTGCGCGCCGGGCTGCGACTGCGGCCGGACACCGTGCCGGGGCTGGGTGTCCATGCCCTGGAGCACCGCTGGTACCCGCTCTTCCTGGACAAGGCGCTGGCGGGCGGGGCGTACGGGGCGGCCTACGGCGGCGACGAAGCGGACGCCGCGCGGGAGGCCGACGGCGAACCGCAGCGCACGGCCCGGCTGCTCACGACGGTCGTGGCGGGTCTGCTGCATCTCGGTGCGGAGGACCGCACATGGTGGGGCGAGGAGGCCATCGCCGGTCTGTGGGACGGACTGCCGGCCGCGCCGGGCGGCGGCGGGACGGCCCGCGATCATGTCCCGGCGGCCGGCACAGCACCGGCGCAGCCGGCCGATGCCACCGCGCACCCGGACGTCACGACCCACTCAGGTATCGGCAACCGGTCCGATCTCACAGCTGAACCAGCACGGATCCGGTGTGACACCCCTGGGTGAGCTCACACAGGGCGCGCGGCGCCTGCTCGATGCCCCGTAGCAGGGAGTGCGGGAAGACCAGCGAGCCGTCGCGCAGGCCCTGGCCAAATTCCCGGGTCCATTCCTGGGCGAGGTCCGGGTGGGCGTACAGCCCGAAGCCGCGCAGCGTCACCCGGCGCGTGATGATCAGCCCCGCGTCCAGACCGACCGGGGAGACGATCCCGCCGTCCCCGGACAACTGGGTGGAGAGCGCTCCGACCAGCGCGAAGCGGGCGTCGGGGCGGGCCACCTCGAGCGCCGCGGTGAGCTGTTCGCCGGCCACGGTGTCCAGCACGACGTCGATACCGTCCGGCGCCGCCCGGCGCAGCTGCCGTTCGATCGGCCCGGCGCCGCGCACGACGGTGTCGTCGTAGCCCAGTTCGGCGCGCAGCCGGACCGCCTTGCGCTCGGAACTGGTGCTGCCCACGACCCGGCCGGCGCCCAGCCGACGGGCAATCTGGCCGGCCAGACTGCCCACGCCGCCCGCCGCCCCGGTGATGAACACGGTGTCCCCCGGCCGGACCCCGGCGGCCCGGCGCAGCGCACCCCAGGCGGTGGCGCCCTGCGACAGATGCGCGGCGGGCGTCGGCAGCGCGTCCGGGTCGAGGCGCCGTACCACGGACTCTTCGGCGACCGCGAACTCCCGCCATCCGTATGGGTGATGGACGAGCTCACCGGGGGTGAAGCCGCCGCCGGGCGCCGCCACGACCTCGCCGACCGCGGAGCCCCACAGCGCCTGGCCCGGCACGAACGAACGCATCGGCAGCTCGACACCGGACATCTGCGTTCGCATCGCCGCGGTGACCGCCATCAGACGGGTGCGCACCAGGACCTGTCCGGGCGACGGGCGGGGCACCGGCACCTCGGCGAGGGTGAAGTGACGCGGCGTCACCTCACCGTCGGCGTGGGCGGCGAGCCGCACCTCCCGATGCATGGCGGGTACGGCGGTCTGGGACATCGGTCACTCCTCGCACTTGTGGGGGGAACGGCATCAGATCACTCCGCCGGACGGCGTCGCGGTCCGATACCGCATGGTTGGCTTCTTTATCATGCGGAAAGAGCCTGGGCGGGCCCGGGGCGAGGGATCTGCTCAGACACCACAACTCCAAGAGAGCATACGGAGAATGATCAGTGGCCAGGCAGGAACGTGGGGCGCGCACCCGGCGTGCCGTCCTCGAAGCAGCGGCCCACGTCATCGGCGCACATGGGTACCAGGCGGCCACCATGGCCGAGATCATCCAGCGGGCCGGGGTCACCAAAGGGGCCCTCTACTTCCACTTCACCTCCAAGGACGCGCTGGCCCGCGCGGTCGTCACGGAGCAGAGCCGCCCCTTTCTCCCGCAGGTGAGCGAGTCCCGGCTGCAGGACGCCATCGACTTCACCCACCGGGTGGCGCTGGCGCTGCGCAGCGATGTGTTGTTGCAGGCCGGGACGCGGATCGCGGTCGAGACGACGTTCAGCGAGGATCCGCTGATGCCCTACCGGGCGTGGACCGACATCATCACGACGATATTCACCGAGGCGCGGGGCAACGGTGAGTTGCTGCACAGCGTGCTGCCGGACCGGGCGGCGGAATTCTTTGTCGCCGCCTATATGGGGGTGCAGCTGTTCTCGCGTGCCGCGACCAACCGCGACGATCTGCCGGAGCGCGTCACGACGCTGTGGAAGCACACCCTGCCGGGGCTTGCGTCGCCCGGTGCGCTCAGCCATCTGGATCCGCAGGGGCGCAGTGTGAAGCTGGCGGTCTGAGCCGCCGTCCTCGTCATCGCAGGGTGAGGCGGGGTTTGGGGGCGTTGGTGCGTCCGGTGGGCGGGGTGCGGCTGCCCGCCTGGTAGGGCAGCGGCCAGGGGGCGCCGGGGCCCGTGTAGCCCTGTTCGGCGGCGGCGTGCAGGGTCCAGTGCGGGTCGTACAGGTGTGGCCGGGCGAGTGCGCACAGGTCGGTGCGGCCGGCCAGTAGGAGGGAATTGACGTCGTCCCAGGAGGAGATGGCGCCGACCGCGATGACCGGGATGCCGAGGGTGTTGCGGATGCGGTCGGCGAACGGCGTCTGGTACGAGCGGCCGAACTCGGGGCGTTCGTCGGACACGACCTGTCCGGTCGAGACGTCGATCGCGTCGGCGCCGTGCTCGGCGAAGGCCGCCGCCATCGCCACCGCGTCGTCCGCTGTGGTGCCGCCGTCGGCCCAGTCCGTGGCGGAGATCCGGACCGTCATGGGCCGCTCGGCCGGCCACACCTCCCGGACCGCGTCGAAGACGTCGAGCGGGAAGCGGAGGCGGCCGGCCAGGGAACCTCCGTAGGCGTCCGTACGTTCATTCGTCAGCGGGGAGAGGAATCCGGACAGCAGATAGCCGTGGGCGCAGTGGAGTTCCAGGAGGTCGAAGCCGCAGCGGGCGGCACGGCGCGCGGCGGCAGTGAACTGGTCGCGGATGGCGGTGAGTTCGGCCTGGGTCAGCTCGTGGGGACGCTGACTGCCGGGCCGGTACGGAAGGGGGGAGGCGGCGACGAGAGGCCAGTTGCCGTGGTCGAGCGGTTCGTCGATGCCGTTCCACATCAGCTGGGTGGAGCCCTTGCGGCCCGAGTGGCCGAGCTGGACGCCGAGGGCGGTGCCGGGCGACTGTGCGTGCACGAAGTCGGTGATGCGCTGCCAGGCCGCGGCCTGGTGCGGGGTGTAGAGGCCGGCGCAGCCCGGCGTGATACGGCCCTGCTCGCTGACGCACACCATCTCGGTCATGACCAGGCCGGCGCCGCCGAGGGCGCGGGCCCCCAGGTGGACGAGGTGGAAGTCGCCGGGGACGCCGTCGTGCGCGGAGTACATGTCCATGGGGGAGACGACGACGCGATTGCGCAGGGTCAGGCCGCGCAGCCGGAAGGGGGTGAACATCGGCGGGGTGCCGTCCGGGCAGCCGTATTCGCGCTCGACGGTCCGGGTGAAGCGCTCGTCGCGCAGCCGCAGATTGTCGTGGGTGACGCGGCGGCTACGGGTGAGGAGGTTGAAGGCGAACTGGTGCGGCGGCTGGTCGAGGTAGGTGGCCAGTTCCTCGAACCAGGCGAGGCTGGCACGGGCGGCGCGCTGGGTGGAGGCGACGACGGGGCGGCGCTCCGCCTCGTAGGCGGCGAGGGCGCTTGCGGTGTCCGGCTGCTCCTGGAGGCAGGCGGCCAGCGCGAGGGCGTCCTCGACGGCGAGCTTGGTGCCGGAGCCGATGGAGAAGTGCGCGGTGTGCGCGGCGTCGCCGAGCAGGACCGTATTGCCGTACGACCAGCGGTCGTTGACGACCGTACGGAAGGCGGTCCAGCTGGAGTTGTTGGAGCGCAGCGGGCGGCCGCCCAGGGCGTCGGCGAAGGTCTTGGCGCACCATTCGGCGGACTCGCGCTCGTCGGCGCGGTCGAGCCCGGCCGCCCGCCAGACCTCCTCGCGCATCTCGACGATGACGGTGCTTGCACCGGATGGAGACTGCGGCCCGCAGGGCCTCGATGAGGGGTGGTGGTCGGGTGACGGGTGGGCGTAGGGATAGGCGTGGAGCTGGGCCACGCCGTGCTCGGTCTCGGCGATCTCGAAGCGGAAGGCGCCGAAGGCGAGGTCGGCGGCGAGCCAGATGTAGCGGCAGCGGTGGGTGGTCGGCCGGGGGCGGAAGGCGTCGGCGTGTGCGGTGCGGGTGGCGCTGTGGACGCCGTCGGCGGCGATCACCAGGTCGTACCCGCGGGCCAGCTCGGCGGCGGGCGGCGCCTCGGCGCTGAAGCGCAGGTCAACGCCCAGATCGCGGCAGCGCTGGTGCAGTACGGCCAGCAGCCGGCGCCGGCCGAGCGCCGCGAAGCCGTGTCCGCCGGAGGTGAGGGTGCGGCCCCGGTGGACGATGTCGATGTCGTCCCAGCGGACGAACTCCGCCTGGAGCGCGCGGTAGACGACCGGGTCGGCGTGTTCGATGCCGCCCAGGGTCTCGTCGGAGAGCACGACGCCGAAGCCGAAGGTGTCGTCGGGGGCGTTGCGCTCCCAGACGGTGATCTCGCGGGCGGGGTCGAGGCGTTTGAGGAGGGCGGCGGCGTACAGTCCGCCGGGCCCGCCGCCGATGACGGCGACCCGCATGGCTATTTCCCCTGCCACTTGGGCGACCGCTTCTCGGTGAAGGCGGCGTGGAATTCCGCGTAGTCGGCGCTGTTCATCAGCAGTGCCTGGGTGGCGGCGTCCATCTCGACGGCGGCGGCGAGCGGCATGTCGAGTTCGGCGGTGAGGAGCGCCTTGGTCTGGGCGTGGGCGAGCGCGGGCCCCTGGGCGAGCCGCCCGGCGAGCGCGGCGGCCGCCGCATCGGTCCGCCCCTCCTCCGCCAACTCACTGATGAGGCCCAGCCGTTCGGCCTCCGGGGCACGGACGGTGTCACCGAGCATCAGCAGCCGGGTGGCATGGCCGAGGCCGATGACGCGGGGCAGCAGATAGGCGGCGCCCATGTCGCCGCCGGACAGGCCGACCTTGGTGAAGAGGAACGCGAAACGGGCGGAGGGGTCGGCGACGCGGAAGTCGGCCGCCAGCGCGAGCACCGCACCGGCGCCGGCCGCGATCCCGTGCACGGCCGCAATCACCGGGAACGGCGCCTCCCGCAGCGCCCGTACGACCTGCCCGGTCATCCGGTTGAAGTCCAGCAGCTGCCCGGTGTCCATGGCCAAGGTGGCGCCGATGATCTCCTCGACGTCCCCGCCGGAACAGAATCCGCGCCCCTCGCCGCCGAGGACGAGGGCACGTACGGAACGCTCCCGCGACAACTCCGCGAGCAGATCCCGCAGATCCGCATAGGCCTCAAAGGTGAGGGCGTTGAGCTTCTCGGGGCGCGCGAGGGTGACGGTGGTGACGCCGTCCTCTCTGGTCACCCGGAGGTGTTCCCAGGCGCTGGTGCTGTGGGCGGATCCTGCGAACGGACTCATCGGTCTGCCTGCCCCCTTTGGCCGGACGGCTGGTGCCTGCGCTGGACGCTGAGCATGGGTGGCGCCTTTTGAAGCTATCACCGCTTCGTTACTGCCGTCACGAGAGCGCGATAGACATTGGTGCACGGCGGGCGCCCGCACAGCGCGTTTCCGCCATGCCACGGCCGCCCGCTGTGGCCGCCCTGCCGAGTCCTGGCACCCGGCACAGCCGTCGGGCACCACGTCCCTGCACCGGCTCTTCGAGCGACTCCCCGAAGAGCCCGCCACCGCCGCGGAGTTCCGCGCCTGTCTGCTGCAGGAGATCGCACTGCGTGCGTGGGCCCGTGGGCGAGATGCGGCCCGTGGGACGAGCCGTATCTCGCCCCCGCCGGTCGGCTGCGCGTGCCGGGCCATCCCCTGACGTGGCTGCCGCTCCCGGCCCTGGCGTCCGAGGACCGCGCCCGGAACGCGTCCCGCCGCCGGCACGGGCCCGTCCGCCGAAAGTCCCTGCCCCCACCGGCCGAAAGTCCCGTCCGCGGCAGGACGTAGGTCCCACCGATCCCGCCCGCCCGGCCCTGCCCCCGTACCCCCCGCGCTTTCTACCGTTGAGGCATCCCGTCGCGCCTCTCGAAACGGAACAGCGCCATGCCGGACACGCCACCTCCGCTTCTTCCCCCGTCCTGGCGGATCGCGCTGCCGCACGCCCCGGCCGCCGTCCCCCTGGCCCGCGCGCTGGTCCGTACGGCCCTGGTGGACCTACGGGCCGCCGCCGGCGGTGCGACGGCCGAGCTGGTGACCGCCGAACTAGTCACCAACGCCGTCGCGCACACCCGGGGCCCTGGCCCCCTTCACCTGGTGGTGGAGCGGGTGCCGGCCGGCTGCCAGGTGGCGGTGCACGACGGAGATCCCGCCCCCTTGGACGGGCCGACCGGCGCGCCGTCCGCCCTCGACGGTCGCCCTCCGGCGGCGCGCATCGGCCCGTATGACAGGGCCGCCAACGCGGACCCCGGCGAGAGCGGCCATGGCCTGACGCTGATCCAGGCCCTCAGCTCGGCCTCCGGCTGCCGGTCCACGCCGGACGGCAAGGCCGTCTGGTTCACCCTTCCCGCGTAGCCATGGCGGGAGCCGGACCGGCGGCGGCGCTGCCGGCCGCCTCCGCCTCCGCCTCCGTCTGCGCCAGCCGCGACCGACGTCGCCCGTAACCGGCGTACACCAGCGCGCCGACCACCAGGAATACGGCGAACTGCAGCCAGGTCTCCAGGCCGGTCCCGTAGATCAGGTACACGCAGAAGCCGATGCCGAGCAGCGGGCTGGCCGGGAAGAGCGGCACCCGGAAGCGGCGCGGCAGGTCGGGGCGGGTGCGGCGGAGCACCATCACACAGAGGTTGACCACGGCCATGATGGCCAGAGTGCCGATGGTGGTCAGGTTCATCACCACATCGAGCGGCACGACGGCGGCCGGGACGGCGAAGACGACCGCCACGATCCAGGTGTTGGCCACGGGCGTCGACGTCCGGGGCGAGATCCGCTCGAAGATCCGCGGGATCAGGCCGTCCCGCGACATCGACATCAGGATGCGGGTCTGTCCGTACATCACCGCCAGGACGACGGACGCGATGGCGACGACCGCGCCGAAGGCGATCACGCCGCCGCCGATCGTCGAGTCGGTGACGTGGTTGACGATCAGCGACAGCGCGGCGGGCCGGCCGGCCACCTGGTCGGAGGAGAGCGCACCGATGGCGGAAACCGCGACCAGGCAGTACAGAACGGTGACCACGCCGATGCAGATCATGATCGCGAGGGGGATGTTGCGCCGCGGGTTCTTGACCTCTTCACCGGCCGTGGTGATCGCGTCGAAGCCGATGTACGAGAAGAACGCGACGGAGGCTCCCGAGGTGATCCCGGCGATGCTCTGGGGGGCGAACGGCGAGAGGTGGCCGGCCTGAAAGGCGTTGAGGCCGATCGCGCAGAACAGCACCAGGATCGCGAGCTTGAGCACGGCCATGGCCGCGGTCGCGCGGGCGCTCTCGCGGATGCCGCGGACGAGGAGGAGGGCCGCGAGCAGCATCACGACGACGGCCGGGATGTTGACGATGCCGCCGTCACCGGGCGGGTTGGACAGTGCTGCGGGCAGCTGCCAGCCGGTCAGGCTGCCGAGCAGCTCGTTGAGGTACTGCCCCCAGCCGACGGCCACGGCCGACACCGAGATCCCGTACTCCAGCAGCAGACACCAGCCGACGAGGAAGGCGGTGCGCTCGC